>JBAYAL010000024.1:0-9162 GCA_041669825.1 Eubacteriales bacterium
AGAAAAGGAATGGAGAGAAAACGAAGATGTTTTTCTTGAAAGAAAATAAAAAACAATTTACACATATTTTGGTAATCATTTTTATAGTAGCGCTTATGATAACAGGGTGTTCTAGTTCTTCAAGACAGGAAGTTTCCGATAAACAGGCAGGTCAACAACTTGAAGTATATACTGTTGGCGATTCTGATGGAGACTGGGGATATCCTACACCATGGGGTCACTATCAAAGAGGACCAGGCTATGTAAGAATGAGTTATATTTTTGATACTCTGATCTGGAAAGATGAAGCTGGTTTTGTTCCCGCGATTGCTGACAAATGGATTTATGATGCGAGTAATAACTCCTATGAGTTTCAAGTAAGAGATGATATTTTGTGGCATGATGGAAAAAAACTGACTTGTGATGATATTGTTTTTACTTTTCAATACATGAAAGAACATCCCTATATATGGGTAGATATGAGTTGCATAGAGAGTGTCCAGATTAAAGGGAAAAATACGATAGAAATAAAATTAAATACTCCAAATGCAGCTTTTTTGACTAATATTGCTGCTACTGTCCCGATAATTCCTAAGCATGTATGGGAAAACGTTGAAGAACCGGAAAAATATCTTGATTCTAAGGCGGTAATAGGTTGTGGTCCTTTTAAGCTTCTTGATTACAATAAGGAGCAGGGGACATATCAATATGAAGCAAATGAGAATTACTATGGTGGAGAAATAAAAGTCAAACAACTTCGCTTTGTTAAAGTGAATGATCAGATGGCTACAGCTGCTTTGAGTAATGGAGATGTGAATGCGATTTCTATTCAACCAGAAATGGCTGAAAATCTTAAAGACAGTGGTTTTGATGTTATTTCCGAATCTGGTTCAATTAATGTTAAGCTTATGTTCAATTATACAAAATCACCTTTTGATAATATTGAATTCAGGCAGGCACTGGCTTATGCAATTAATCGTCAGGATTTGGTTGCTAAGGCTCAGAGAGGTTACGGATTGGAAGGTAACCCTGGAATGCTTTCTCCGGAAAATAGTTGGTATAATGTGAATGTAGAACAGTATAAATATGATCTTGCTAAAAACGCTGAGATTCTTGGTAGACTTGGTTATACACGTGAGACTTCAGTTGAAAATGAAGAAGGATTTTGGGCTAAAGATGGTGATAAACTGAGTTTTGAAATTCTTTGTTCTCCTGATCTTATTAGGGCTGCTGAAGTGCTTAAGGAACAGCTGAAAAAAGCAGGGGTTGATATTAGAATCAAGAGCTTGGAAAATAAGACCAGAGATGCAAAAATTATAGGCTGGGATTTTGATATAGCTTTAAATCAACACGGAGGTCTGGGTGGAGACCCCAATACGATGAACAAATTAATAGTTGGGGATAATTTTAATAGTGTTCGATATTTTGAAAATGCCGAGCTTGTAAAAGTTCTAAAAGAACAGAGCACAGCAATGGATGAAAAGGAAAGAATAGAACTGATTGATAATGCGCAGAAGTTATATGCGCTCGATTTACCAGCACTGACTCTCTATTATCCAACATATTATTGGGGACATGATGGACAAATTCCTTTGTTTTATACAAAAGAAGGAATAGGCATAGGGGTACCTATTCCACTTAATAAGTTGAGCTTTGTAAACAGGTAAAATTGATTCGATTTTCATTTGGCGTATATTAATAAAAGGTAAATTTTTGGTGGAGACATATATGAAAGATAGGCTTGTTTCTTATTTGTATGCCTTTGTGTTTATTATTGTGCTTACGTTTCTTTTGCCACGGTTGCTTCCAGGTGATCCACTTCAGGCTATTTATGGGGATGAAGCTTTAATGTTTATGAGCGATGAATTAAAGCAGGAGCTTGTAAACAGTATGGCTCTGGATAAGCCATTGATTGTGCAGTTTGGAACGTATTTGTTAACGCTAGTTAAAGCTGATTTGGGATATTCATATGCTCTGAATATCCCAGTAGGGGAGGCAGTAATAAAGGCCCTACCCTGGACATTACTGCTTGTAGGTAGTTCTCTTTTCTTCTCTACTGTTCTGGGCTTATTTCTGGGAATAGAAGCAGGCTGGAAAAAAGGTAAAAAAACCGATAGGGTAATTTTATATTCAACTGTAGTATTGAGCGGACTTCCCAATTTCCTTATTGGTGTTCTTTTGTTGCTATTTTTTTCCGTTCAGTTAGGGTGGTTACCATTGGGTGGCGCAGTGACTCCTTATTCAAATTTTCATGGTTTTAAATTATTTCAGGACATTATAAGGCATGCGGTTCTTCCTGTAGCAGCATTGACATTAGCTCAGCTTGGAGAGACTGTTATGCTTACTAGGTCTGCTATGCTGAGTATTCTTGATGCTCCATATATTCTGACTGCTGCAGCTAAAGGAGTTAAAGAGCATATTGTGCGCTATAGACATGCGGGACGAAATTCTCTCCTACCAGTTATAGCAAGACTTGGAGTTGCTGTAGGCAGGGGAGTTGCGGGTGCTTTATTTATTGAAATGATCTTTTCCTATCCTGGTATGGGTACTTTGACTTATAATGCATTGTTATCCAGAGATTATCCCTTATTGCAAGGAATATTTTTGGTACTTGCTGTTGTAATTATTAGTGCAAATTTGGTAAGCGATCTAGTAGTAATGAAAATGGATCCAAGGATTAAGAAGGTATAATGCAAATATGAAGCTAAAACTAATGAAGACTCTTTTGTTAAAAAAAGAAAGCCTCTTGGGAATTGTTTTGGGGATAATTCTTATATTTATTTTCATTTTTTTACCTTTATTTTTTGACTACAAGCCAACTGAAACTTCGTTGAATATTTTTCAGCCTCCAAGCAAGGACTGCTTTTTGGGGACAAATGATGTTGGACAGGATATTATGAGCAGGCTTATTGCTGGAGGGAGAAATTCATTATTAATTGCTACAGGTGTGTCAATACTGTCGACCTTATTATCCCTTATATTGGGTTCGGTTGCGGCCCTGAGAGGAGGTATGGCTGATAGAATTATTATGCGATTAGTGGATGTTTTGTTGGTAATTCCTAATTTGGTTATTATTATTCTTATATCTGCTTATCTCACACCGTCGGCTATTATGGAGATTTTTATTATTGCACTCTTGATTTGGACAGGAGGGGCTAGGGCTATTAGGGCTCAGGTTTTAAGCTTGAAGGAAAGATCCCATGTCTATGCAGCGTTTTCTTTTGGTGCTGATAGATGGTATATATTATATAGGCATATTTTGCCTGAACTTATTCCTCTTGCTATGACACTTATTTTGCAGGGAGCTAGAAGGGCTATATTTATGGAAGCAGGATTAGCTTTTATAGGCGTGGTTGATCCTAATGTTGTAAGCTGGGGTAGTATGATAAGTCATGCTTTGCAGTTTTATTATCTTGAGGTTTGGAAATGGTGGCTTCTTCCGGTAGGAGGCGCGTTGGCGCTGACAATGCTTTCGTTTTCATTAGTCAGCTATGTTATGGAAGAAATTGTATTGCCCCAATCAGGAGGTAAAGATATTGACGCTTGAAATAAAAGATTTACATATAAGATTTGGAAATAAAGAAGTCCTTAAAGGAATTAACCTAAAATTGGAAAAGGGCAACGTTTTGGCTGTTATTGGAGAATCAGGCGCAGGTAAAACTACTTTGGGCTTGACTATTGCAGGACTTGTAGGAAGAGTTGTCAGTAGTGCAGGTAAAGATGTAGACAATGGTAGTGCACAAGGAAAAATTATTTTTGGTGGTAAAAACATTCTTGAATTGGCAGAGAAAGAATTTCTTAAGTTGCGTTGGAATAAAATATCTATTGTGTTTCAAAACGTTGCTAATGCTTTTAATCCAGTGCTTTCGATAATAGAGCAGGTTGCAGAACCAGTGTTGGTACAGGGTGTTAGAAAAAAATCAATTGCATTTGCATGCGCTGAGAAAATGCTTGACCGTACAGGTTTCCCACTTAGAAAACAAAATTATTATCCTCATCAATTGAGTGGGGGAGAAATTCAAAGAGCGCTTATTGCAATGGCGCTTGTTAATAATCCGGAAGTGCTGATACTTGATGAACCAACTGCGTCACTGGATCCCATTATGCGTAGGGAAGTGTTGGATCTTTTGAAACAGATTTCTGCTGATTGTGCAGTGCTGTTGATTACCCATGATTTGGCAGCTGCTTCAGTTTTAAGTCAAAGAACTGCAGTCTTGTACCAAGGCAGGATTTTAGAAGAGGGAGATACTCAATCTGTTCTAAATACTCCACGTCATCCCTATATGAGAGCATTGCTGAGGTCCTATCCTAATATGACGACAACAAAGGATATGCAGACGATAAAATTTTCGGAAAATGATTCTTTGGACATGGGTTGTCCTTTTGTTAACCGTTGTACCCAAGCTATAGATATTTGTAGGAATGAGGTACCGAAATTAATAGAATTTAGTGTATATTATCACGCAAATAGGGATAAACAAAATACGTGCTCAAGTAATGATATGAAGAGCAGTGTTAATAATATGGTAAAAGAAGTAAAAGAAGTAAAAGAAGTAAAAGAAGTAAAAGAAGTAAAAGAAGTAAAAGAAGTAAAAGAAGTAAAAGAAGTAAAAGTAATAAAAGTAATAAAAGAAAGTGAAGCCAGAAATTTAAATTACTGTAAATATATAGACACAGGCGATGATCTCAAAAAAGATTTTGAAGGGGTACGGGATAAAATATATTTTGGTAGAGAGAATTTGGCTTCAATACAAAAAACGAAAAATATCGACCTGACAAAAGAACTTCTGGATGGTGAAATTTTTGGGAACACGGTATCACGGGTTGCTTGTCATAGGGGAGGCATAGTACCTTATCTTGTTGTCCATAGGATCGGTAAAAAGTATGGAAATGAGTTTGAACTTAAAGATATAAGCTTTATTGTCTTTGAGGGAGAGACTGTGGCTCTAGTAGGGCAGAGTGGTTCGGGAAAATCAACTATTGCTAAAATAATTATGGGTATAGAAAAAGCGGAAAATGGAAATATTTTACTAGAAGAAAAGCTAGTAAAAGAAAAAAGAGATAAAAATTTTTATAAACGAATTCAGATGGTATTTCAAAATCCTTTTGATGCGGTTAGCTCAAGGATGACCGTCATGCAAATATTAGTTGAACCTTTGTTAATACAGAAAATTGGAGACGATAAATATAGGGAAGAGAAAGCTAGAAAAGTATTAGAAGAGGTTGGACTCCCTTCTGAGGATATATTCTTGAATAGATTTCCGCACAAAATGAGTGGTGGAGAATTGCAGAGACTTGCTATTGCCAGGTCTCTTGTGTTAAATCCTAAGCTGCTTATAGCAGATGAACCTACTTCCGCTCTAGACGCCTTGGTTCAGGCTAGAGTTCTAAAGCTACTTATGACTCTGCAGGAACAGAGAGGACTAGGTATGCTCCTTATTACTCACGATATAGCTTTGGCACGTAAGGTTGCAGATCGAATAATAGTGTTAAAGGATGGCAAAATGGTGGAGCAGGGGACATCCTCACAAGTGATTACAGCTCCGGTTCATCCTTATACTCGTAAGTTAATAGAAGCGGCAGCGGAGATGCAGAAGAATTAATGAGGTGTTTACGATGAGTGTTGAAAGTGTAAAGAAATATTTTGCGGAAAATGATTATAATTATGATGTTTTGGAATTTGAAGCTAGTACTGCTACAGTTGAGCTTGCAGCACAGGCTCTAGGAGTGCAACCTGCCCTGATAGCTAAAACTATGTCATTTAGACTTAAAGAGGGTTATGCTTTGGTATTGGCAGCAGGGGATAGACGGGTAGATAATAGAAAATATAAAGATGTTTTTAACCAGAAAGCAAAAATGCTCGATTTAGAAGAAGTGCAGGAAATTACAGGACATCCAGTTGGTGGAGTTTGTCCTTTTGCTTTAAAGAATGACATATTTATTTATTTGGATAGTTCTCTTAAAGAATATGAGTTTGTATATCCTGCTGCAGGTTCCCCCAATTCTGCAGTTAAAATTACCCCTGAAGAACTGCAGGCAGTGACTGGAGGAGATTGGGTTGATATATGTAAATAGTTTTTAAATGAGTGATTATTTACTTAAAAAAATATCCAAATAAAAATATACACACAAAAAAATGTGTATATTTTTTATGTGTATATCTTGCTTTTTGTTAATATTTTGTGTATGATTAATATGCTCGTTCTTGGTGAATGTACGTAAACCTTCTCGATTACCCGAAAGATCTAGGAAGTTTTTATGATACTCTCCTACCAAACGGGTAATACGATTGCGGAGGTTTTTTTTAATATGTATGAAGACAAAGTATTAACATGCAAGGAATGTGGTCGTGAATTCACTTTTACAGCTTCAGAACAAGAATTCTATGCTGAAAAAGGATTTACAAATGAACCAGGTCGTTGTCCTGAATGTCGTGCAAATAGAAAAGCACAGAACAGAACTAGCCGTGGCGGCGGTGCTGGATATGGACGTCAGGAACGTCAGATGTTCACTGTAGTATGTTCAGAATGCGGTAAAGAAACTCAGGTACCGTTCCAACCTACTGGTGACAGACCTGTTTATTGTCAGGATTGCTATCAGGCTCGTAGACGTAACAGCTGGTAAGAATTTTCATAAGACCTTCCTTGGTTGTATGACCAGGGGAGGTCTTATTTGATATAGCGTATATTTTTTATAATGAAATGATTTTAGGTTAGGCATAATTTGTTTCTGATGCAAATTGTAGTAAAGTTATGTAGAAGATATATGAAGAAAATAAATGTAAAACACATGTAAAGAGGAACGTACTTATCTTAAATTAATTTTATTTATTTAAGATAGAGTTAATATACATATTATTGTGAATAATATACAATGATTTTGTACATATAATGGCAGTATTTCTGCATGAATTATTTTAAAAGAGTAAAAGCGGTAGAATGTTATAATTATATGAAAATTTAAATTAGTAAGTGGAAGGGGGAGTTAACATTATTAAAGTCGGTGAAATGAACAAACTTAAGATATCAAATGTTACATCTTTTGGAGTGTTTTTGGATGCAGAGACAGATAAAAGAAATGATAATGTGTTATTACCAAGAAAGGAAATGCCTGGTGAGATAATTATAGGAGAGTATTTGGAAGTCTTTGTTTATAGGGATTCGGAAGAAAGAGTAATTGCTACTCTGAGAAAACCATTAGCAATGGTTGGAGAATTGGCGTATCTTAAAGTCACGGCAAAAACCAGTATAGGGGTATTTTTGGATATTGGTTTAGAAAGAGGGCTGTTTTTGCCATTTAGCGAGCAAAAATATTCTCTGATAGAAGGAAAAAATTACCTTGTGTATGTATATTTGGATAAAAGCAGCAGGCTCTGTTGTACAACAGATATAATGAAATATTTGACGGCTGATGCACCTTATAAGCAATATGATAAGATTAGCGGAACGGTTTATCAGGTTAGATCTGATATTGGGGTTTTTGTGGCAGTAGACAATAAGTACATGGGGCTGATTCCTAAAAGTGAATGTTATACTAATTTTTATAATGGTGATAGAGTCGAAGCCAGGGTTATTAGAGTAAGAGAAGATGGAAAGCTTGACTTGTCTCCTAGAGAAATGGCTTATAAGCAAATGGATGAAGATGAAGAAATTATATTAAAATCTATGAAAGAAAATGGAGGAATTCTTCAGTTTGGAGAAAAGGCTAGTCCTCAACAAATTCAAAAAAAATATAAGATAAGTAAATCTGCTTATAAAAGAGCAATCGGAGGCTTATTAAAATCAGGAAAAATTATTAAAACTGATGATGAAATAAAATTAATAACGGAATAAAACTGCAATTTCTGTAAAATATTAAAAGGGGCAGTATTGGTTAGTACCAATACTGCCCCTTTTCTGAAGGGTGTATGAATTAAATGAGGAAAAGCATTTCTGCATAAGTAGGCAGTGGCCAAAGCGCTGCATCTACAAGAGTTTCTAACTTATCCCCATTTATTCTCAAATCATTCATTGTTGGAAAGATAGTATCACGGTAATAAACTCCAAGTTTGTAGGAATCATCTTCATATTCAGAAGCTGATTTTAATTTGTTTTCTAGAGCTATTGCATTTTTCCTTAAGGAGTTAAGATTGGAGGATATTTCGTTAAGAATATCTTCCTGGGCACCTGTTTCTATGCTTGAAGAAACGGCTTTAATATTTTGTATTGACTGGGCAAGATTTGAGGCATATTTTGTAGTTGCTGGCAGAATATTACGGTTTGCCAAATCAATCATTGTTTTAGCTTCTATATTGATTACTTTGCTATATTGCTCCAGTAGTATTTCATATCTGGAATGGACTTCATCATTACTTAGAACATGGTGTTTTTCAAAAACTTTTAGGCTCTTTTCAGAGATATAATGAGGAAGAGATTCTACCATAGAACTGATATTGGGAAGGCCACGTTTTTTTGCTTCTATAAGCCATTCTTCAGAATAGTTATTGCCGTTAAAAATAATACGTTTATGGTCTTTGATGATTTTCTGAAGAGTATTCTGAAGTTCTTTGTTAAAGTCAGAGGCCTTTTCTAATTTAGTGGCAATTTGGTCAATGATTTCAGCAACTATGGTGTTAAGAATCATGTTTGGGCAGGCAATTGATGCACTTGATGGAAACATACGAAATTCAAATTTATTGCCAGTAAAAGCAAAGGGTGAAGTTCTGTTTCTATCAGAATTATCTTTAGGTATATTTGGAAGCGTGGATACTCCAATTTCTAAGGAGCTGATTCCAAGAGTACTTGTTGCTCCACCGTTTTCAATTTGATTAACTATATCTGTAAGTTGATCACCTAGGAACATAGAAATAATAGCTGGAGGAGCTTCGTTCGCTCCCAATCTGTGGTCGTTTCCAGGGTTTGCTGCTGAGACTCTTAGGAGTTCTGCATAATCATCAACTGCTTTAATTACAGCGCAGAGGAAGGTTAAGAATTGAGCGTTTTCATGTGGGGTCTTTCCTGGCTCAAGTAAATTAACTCCTTCATTGGTGCTCAGTGACCAGTTATTATGTTTGCCTGATCCGTTTACGCCTGCAAAAGGTTTTTCATGAAGTAGACAAACTAAATTATGGCGAAGAGCAATTTTTTTCAGACAGTCCATGATTAGCTGATTGTGGTCAGTTGCTATATTTGTTGTGGTAAAAAT
>JBAYAL010000025.1:0-8675 GCA_041669825.1 Eubacteriales bacterium
TCCTATTAAGACTGATGATATTTTTTTATTAATTCTAGTGATTTTTATAATGAACTATTTTTCCTTCCCAGGTTTTAAGTACTGCTTTATCTTCATCAAGAGAAAGTAGGTATTGAGGGAGGATGGGTGTTTTTCCTCCGCCAAGAGGAGCATTTATAATATAACTTGGAACAGCAAGACCAGAGGTAAAACCTCTAAGTTGCTCCATTATAGCTATACCCTCTTGGATAGTTGGAACAAAATGATGAGTTCCTTTTACATTTTTGGCATGGAAAATATAGTAGGGCCTAATTCTTATTTTTAACAGTTCGTGGTTAAGCTTTTTCATAATAAAAGGATCGTTATTAATTCCCCTTAGTAAAACAGCTTGGTTTCCTAAAATAACTCCGGCCGATACAAGCTTGTCAATAGCTTTTTTGGTGTCAACTGTAACTTCTTGAGGATGATTGAAGTGAGTATTAACATAAATGGGGGGATGTTTGGATAAAATCTTAATGAGGTTGTCAGTAACTCGCATAGGTAGGGTTACTGGAGTTCTGGTGCCTAGACGTTTTATTTCGACATGAGGAATATTATCTAGTTCAGTCAAGAGCCAATCTATTGTGTTATCGCTTAACATGAAAGCGTCTCCACCTGTAATAAGTACATCTCTAATTTCAGGATTAGCTCTAATATAATCAAGTGCAGCAGAAAGATCTTCTTGTTTTTTATGCATGTCTGTTTCGCCTATATTGCGGCGGCGCTGACAGTGTCTGCAGTACATACCGCAAATATTAGTAACATTAATTATTAGACGGTCAGGATAACGTCTTGTTATGCAAGGAGCAGGAGAGGTATAGGCTTCTCCCATGGGGTCGTCTTCACCTGTTTCATCTAATAATTCTTGTTCGCTTGGTAGTCCCTGCATCGCAATGGGATCAGCTGGGTTAGTAAAATCCATTAGGCTTAGGTAATATGGAGAAACGGCCCAACGATATGTTTTGCCAACAAGGTGTATTTCTTCCTTTTGTTTTTCTGTAATCTGTATAATTGAACTTAAAGTATTCACATCAGTAATTCTATGTTTCATCTGCCAGTGCCAATCTTCCCAATCTAGGTCACTTGCATTAAAAAAATCTAAAATTTTACGTTTTTGCGAGTCAAATAACGAGCTCATTTTTAGTCCTGTCGGGATTTTATCAACATTTTCTATATAAGGGGTAATTCTGGTCTTTAATTCTTCAGCACGATTCACGGAATATTGGTGTAAATCTTTTTCTAAAGTATTAAATTCTATTGCCATAAAATGGCCTCCTTTCAATAAATAATATATTATTTAGTATAAGTGTCAAAAATAGAGTTAGATTTTGAATATACAATATTTAGACATTATAACTTCTAAGCATAAGCATATGTTGTATGTAATGTGATTTAAGTAAAATAGGCTTTTGACATCCTAACTAAATCTGTACATAAAATTAATCAAAATAATAACTGACAACTAATGATACCATTTGAGGTTGGCAGTTGTCAATAGGTATGATATAATAGAAAGGATTATAAGTAGATTTTATTTACTATAATTCTTCCTATAAATCAATATTGTTATGTAAAATAAAAATTGTTTGTATTTTAGTAAAATAATAATATAATAATTACTTAAAGAAAGTTTATTATAGAAAGTAAGGGATTTTGTTTTGGAACAGGCAAGATATCAGGAAATCGCAAATGAAATTGCTCATTCAATTGTGATGGGAGAGTATCATGAAGGAGATAAGGTGCATGGTCGTTCCACTTTGGCAGGACGGTTTAATGTTTCTCCTGAAACTATTAGAAGAGCAATTGCTATACTTCAAAGCGTGGGAGTAGTGGAGGCTAAACAGGGTATAGGAGTGATAGTTAAATCAAAGTTTAATGCGGAAAAATTCCTAAGGTCATTTAACCAAAAAAATGAAGTTCAGAATTTCCTTGAAGACCTAAAATCACTTATGGATAAACGAAAAGAAATTGATAAACAAATAGATTTGCTTTTGAATAAAGTTTCCAATTACACTGATAGATTTATTTCTCGTTGGAATGATGTGGAGGAAATTGAAGTTTATGATGAATCTGGAGCAGTAGGAAGGTCATTACGAGAATTAAAAATTAGAGAGAAGACTGGTTCCACAATAGTATGCGTGGTAAGAAACGGATTTGAACATTTTTCTCCTGAAGCTGATTTTATTTTAATGAAAGGAGACATTCTCTTAGTTGTTAATTCAGGTGAAGAAAGACAAAAAATAGCAAATTATTTAAAGTGAGTTAATATAAAATTACAGGAACTATCCTTCCTGCGTTGAAATACATACCTAGGGGTTAGATGAAAATTGCGGGGAGATAATATGAAAAATATTAAACAGAATGTTTTCTATTTGATCATGCTTTTGGGGATTGAAATAGCGTTAGGGTATTATTTAAAGCGGTGGGAAATTGTTACGTTTTTTTTAATTCTCAATACTCTTTTTTTTATTTGGGTTGCATTATATTTGCAAAAGAAAAATGTAATTGATGAAAAAATGGAACGTCAAGTAGATATTAGTGCTAAAATTGCGCACGAAACTCTTCCGTATCTAAGAAGAGGTTTAAATGAAAAAAATGCAGAGGCTATTGCTAGAATTATTATTGAAATAGCTCAGGTTGCAGCAGTATCTATTACTGACTGTGAAAAACAGCTTGCCTATATCGGAGTTGGTTGTGATAGGCATCATCCTGGGGATAAAATTCTTACTGAAGCGACAAGAGAGGTAGTACAAAAAAAACAACATAAAATTGTACAAACTCAGAAGGAATTAAATTGTCCGTTGTCAGATATTTGTGAATGTCCTCTGGCAGAAGCAGTAATTGTTCCTCTTATTTGTCAGAATAAAGTGGTGGGAACATTTAAATTGTATGAAACAAAGGATGGGAAAATTTCTCCTGATTTAATTAGATTAGCAATAGGTATGGGGCAGATCCTTAGCCTTCAGGTGGAAATTGCTGAATTGCAATATCAAGCCAAACTTACTACGGAAGCGAAGTTAGATGCTTTGCAAGCTCAGATTAATCCTCATTTTTTCTTTAATGTAATGAATACGATTATTTCTACGAGTCGAACTAATCCCAATAGAGCTAGAAGGTTGCTTATCCATTTTTCAGAATTTTTTAGGAAAGTATTAAAATCAAAAGGTTCAGTTATATCATTAAAAGAAGAAATGGAATTTGTAAACACATATCTAGTTCTTGAAAAAGCTCGTTTTGGCAAGATATTGAAAATTAAAGAAGAAATTCCCTTGGAACTTATGGAAGTGAAAATTCCCAGATTGAGCATACAACCACTTGTGGAAAATGCTGTAAAACATGGTATTACTTCGAAAATTGGTGGGGGAACGGTATGGATAAAAGTGGAAAGAATTGAAGCGGAAAATGGAGAAGACAAATTTAAAGTAAAGATCACTGATGATGGGATGGGAATAGAAGAAGAACGATTGAAAGATGTTTTGCTTCAAGGTGTTGGATCTGGAAACGGAGTGGGCATGGCCAACGTTCATGCGAGACTTCAGGGATTATATGGTGAAGAATATGGACTTAAGATAGAGAGTAAGATTAATGTAGGTACTTCGGTTACGATGTGTTTGCCTTATTCAAGTGTTTTGGGTGAAGAAGAGTTATAAAATTAAGAATGAATTATGGAGGTTAAATTTGTGTTTCCAGGAATAGATATTATTGAAATTGAAAGATTTGAAAGAGCTTGCAAAAGGCACCCTAAAATTGTAAGTAGATTGTTTACAGAAAAAGAAATAAAATGTGTAAATGGTAATTTAGTTTCGTTGGCAGCAAGATTTGCAGGAAAAGAAGCAGTTTTGAAGTCGTTGGGGACTGGTTTAAGAGGATTAAATTGGCATGATATAGAAATATTAAAGAATGAAGTTGGCGAGCCGATAGTAAGTCTAAGCGTGAGAGCAGAGATGATTGCAAAAGTAAGAGAGTGTACAAGTATTAAGGTTAGTCTTTCCCACAGCAAAAGTAATGCGACTGCAATTGCACTGCTTTACTAGTGAAATTTATTAATGTTGGTTATTTTTTTGTTTGCTTAAACTTAATTAATAACTTATTTGTGTATGTAAAGGTGAAAATAGAATAATATCTATAAAAAGTTTATTTTCTGAAAGAGAGTGATTGATTTGAGAATAGTTAATGGAGAACAAATGAGAAATATTGATAGTAATGCTATCAATAACTATGGAATTCCAGGGATTGTTCTTATGGAAAATGCAGCACTTGCAGTAGTTGATGAAATAGAAGATGTTCTTAAAGCGGATGAAAAGCTAAATTATCAACATGTAAAAGTTCTAATGATGGTTGGAAAAGGTAATAATGGCGGAGATGGTATGGCTGTTGCTAGGCATTTGACAGTGCGAGGTATGGATGTTACTGTGTTTTTGTTTGCGCGGTTTGAAGAGATTACTGGAGATGCTAGAGTGAATTTTTTGCTTTTTGAAAAAATGGGTGGAAAAATTATATGTATTGAAGAAGAAAAACAGCTCAGATTATTCAAACTTGCTTTACTTCAGGCTCAAATAGCAGTAGATGCACTTTTTGGTACAGGGTTTAAAGGGGCAATTCCAGATTTAGCGGGAAAGTTTGTTGAAGAAATTAATAATTACAATATTCCTGTTATTGCCGTAGATATTCCCAGTGGTTTAGAAGCAAATACGGGAAAAGTACATAAATTTGCAATTAAGGCTAATACAACAGTTACTTTTGGACTACCAAAACTTGGACATTTTATTGGCAGTGGACCTGAGTATTCAGGTAAAATTGTAGTAAATCAGATTTCTATTCCTGAACATATTATTAGTGAAGAGAAAATATCAACTTTCCTATTGACTGATAAGATTATTAAGCCTCTTATTCCTGAAAGAAATTTTCAGGCGCATAAAGGAATGAATGGTAGAGGTGTATTAGTAGGTGGTTCAACAGGGATGAGTGGAGCAGTAATACTAGCAGGTCGTTCTGCTCTACGCTGCGGAATAGGGCTTCTCCAAATTGTCGTTCCAGAGAAAATTGCCAATAATGTTGATGCTGGGGTAGTTGAAGCTATTATATGGCCTACAAAAGATAAAGAAGTTCTTGGTATGGAGGCTTGGAGTACTATTGCTGAAAGATTGACGGGGGCAAATGTTTGTGCAATTGGGCCAGGCTTGAAACAAAGCGAAGCATTTTTGCTTGTTTTGGATAAAATACTTAAGGAAACAGAGATTCCTTTAGTCTTGGATGCAGATGCATTAAATCTCATGGCTTGCAAACCTGAGCTGCTTACGGCAAGAAAGGGTAAGGGGTCACTTGTACTAACTCCTCATCCAGGAGAAATGGCTCGTCTATGTAGTTGTACGATTAGAGAGGTTCAGGATAACAGGTTGAAGTTGGCACTTTCCAAAGCAATGGAATGGGGTGCAATAGTAGTTTTAAAGGGTTCTAGTACGGTAATAGCGTCACCGGATGGCAGGGCTTTTATTAATTCAACAGGGAATCCTGGTCTAGGCTCAGGGGGGACTGGAGATGTTCTTACCGGTGCTATTATGTCTTGGATTGCGCAGGGAGTTCCGCCACTTGGGGCTGCTTGTCTTGGAGTATACCTTCATGGTTTGGCGGGAGATTGTTTGAAGGATAAATATGGAGTGTCTGGTTTTACAGCTTCGGAAGTTGCAGATATGCTTCCAGAAGTGAGAAAAAAGATTGAATTGGGTAAGGATAAAGATGCGAGTGCAAAATAGTAAGGTAAATGAATAGTTTTAGCTGAAGACTGGCAATGGAGGAAAAATCCATGAAAAATCTGCGTCCTGTATGGGCAGAAATAGATTTGGGTATTCTTAAACGTAATTACAGGTGTATTAAATCGTATACAAAGAGCGAAATCATGCCTATTGTAAAAGCTGATGCATATGGTCATGGTGCAGTAGAGGTGGTTCGTGCTTTAAAAAGTGAAGGGGTGGAAAGGTTTGGAGTCGCTATTTTAGAAGAAGCACTGGAACTCAAACAATATTTTCCTGAACTTATTTTAATGGTAATTGGGCCTACTCTTCCAGAATATTCTGAAATTATTGTTGAAAATGAAATAATCCCTGAAGTGTTTCAGGTGGAACAGGCTGTAGCTTTATCTAAAGCTGCGGTTAAGTTTGATAAAAAAGTGCGTCTTCATATAAAAGTAGATACTGGAATGGGTAGGATTGGTTTTAGAGAAACAGTTTTTGAAGATATAATAAAAATTTCTCAAATGCCTAATGTTATCATTGAAGGTATATATTCCCATATGGCGACTGCTGATAGTAGTGATCTAAACTATTCTCACATTCAGCATGAACGCTTTGAAAGGATATATGCAAAGTTGGAGAAGGCTGGGGTGCATATCCCCATACGCCACTTGGCAAACAGTGCAGCAATTTTACGAATGCCTGAGATAGAGTATGAACTTTGTCGGCCAGGAATTGTTTTGTATGGCTATTTGCCAATGAAGCTTTTAGGGCCTAAAATTGGGGTAGAGCCTGTTTTATCATTAAAGACAAAAATTGCTCATCTGAAAACAATTGAGAAAGGTCAAAGTGTTGGTTATGGAAGATCTTTTATTGCCTCATTTCCTACAAAAGTGGCAACCTTGCCGATAGGTTATGCTGATGGTTTAAGAAGGGATATGTCTAATGGTGGAGAGGTGCTTCTAAAAGGTAAAAGAGCAGTAATAATCGGTAAGGTTTGTATGGATCAAGTTATGATTGACGTCACTGAAATCGAAGATGTAAGTGTTGGCGATGAAGTCACTATTATCGGTAAAAATGGTGGCGACTGTATTACAGCAGAAGATATGGCTGATTATGTAGGGACAATTAGTTATGAGATTATTTGTAATATATCCAAAAGAGTTCCGAGAATTTATGTTGAATAATTTGGTATTATATAAAAAGAAAAAAACTCTCTTAAATTTAATTCAAGAGAGTTTTTTTCTTTTTATTTGAGGAAATAATAGTTTGTTGATCCCTCAAACTTATTTTTCAAAGGTAAAATGAATTTTAAACAATTCCCTGAGCCATCATTGCATCGGCAACTTTAAGGAAGCCAGCTATATTGGCTCCAACAATAAGGTTGTTTTCAAAGCCATATTCTTTGGCTGCAGAGCTAGAGTTCTTATAGATGTTAATCATTATATTCTTTAATTTTGTATCTACTTCCTCAAATGTCCAAGAATATCTCATACTGTTTTGAGACATTTCCAGAGCGGAGGTAGCAACGCCGCCTGCATTGGCAGCTTTTCCTGGGGCAAAAAGAATGTTGTTGGCCAAGAATACTTTTGCAGCTTCAGGAGTAGAAGGCATATTTGCTCCTTCTCCTACAGCAAAGCAACCATTGGCAGCAAGAATTTTTGCTGATTTTTCGTTTAATTCATTTTGGGTAGCGCAAGGGAGGGCAATATCACATGGAATAGTCCAGATTCCTGCGCATCCTTCATGGTATTCAGCGTTAGGATGAATTTTTACGTATTCACTGATTCTTTTTCTTTCAACTTCTTTAAGTTGTTTTACTGTATCAAGTTTAATTCCAGTGCTGTCGTAGATATATCCGTTTGAGTCACACAAAGCTACAACTTTGCTTCCTAATTGTTGGGCCTTTTCTGTTGCATATATGGCAACATTTCCTGAACCGGAAATAACTACAGTTGCTCCATCAAAGGATTTGTTCCTATCTTTTAATGCTTCTTCCATAAAGTATACTAGACCGTAACCTGTAGATTCAGTTCGAACAAGGCTTCCACCGTAGGAAAGACCTTTGCCAGTTAGAATACCTTCATAAAGGTTTTTGATTCGTTTATATTGGCCGAATAAGTAACCGACTTCTCTGCCACCTACACCGATGTCTCCAGCAGGTGAGTCAGTATCTGCACCAATATGACGGGATAATTCTGTCATAAAGCTTTGGCAAAATTTCATAATTTCATTGTCGGATTTGCCTTTAGGGTCAAAGTCACTTCCGCCTTTAGCTCCACCAATAGGTAAAGAAGTAAGAGAATTTTTTAAGATTTGTTCAAATCCTAAAAATTTAATAATCCCAATATTTACTGATGGATGAAAGCGTAAACCACCTTTGTAGGGACCAATTGCGCTGTTAAATTGAACTCTGAACCCGCGATTAACTTGCACTTTTCCATTATCATCAACCCAAGGAACCCTAAAAATTATTTGTCTTTCTGGTTCCACAAGTCTTTCCAGAATTCCTGCTTTTTCGTATTTAGGATTTTTTTCAAATACGGGAGCTAATGATGTTAGGACTTCTTCTACCGCTTGATGAAATTCTGGTTGGTTTGGATTGCGTTGAATAACCTTTTCCATTACATTTTGAACGTATGACATGATAACCCTCCTGTTTTTAAGGAAATTTATTATTTTTACTTATTTATTGTACTTTATAAGTGAAAATAATTATATATGATTTTAAAGTTAATACTGTATTATTCTTTATATTTATATACTTAATTAATATAAAATCTCAATATGAATTTATATCGATTCTAATGTAGCCAATTATTAAGTTAATATTAAAGTAGTAATGTTAAATTATCTAATTAGTTGATAAAAAATAAAGAAAGTTTATCTTAAATTAAAATAAACAATTATAATATTTGATTTAATACA
>JBAYAL010000026.1:0-8651 GCA_041669825.1 Eubacteriales bacterium
AAAATAATGATGAGTTAATAAGATATTAAAATATATTTGAGTCAGAAAGGGGATAAAAAATTGAACTTTAAAGAAATATCACAAATTTTTAAAGATACATTGACTCTTCGTTGGGATCCGGTAGCAATTAGGTTAATGCGTCCAGGAGAAGAAAAGCCTGCGCAAACGATAGAACCTTCAGTGCCGTTGCGCCATTGTCAGTCAATTATTGTTGCTCGTAGGGGAACTTGTTTGTATATGCCTCCTCGTAGCCATGCCTGTCCTGATGGTGCAGGAATAATGGGTTTAGTAGAAATGTCTCCAAAATTGAGATCTGGAGATTTATATCTCTTGTTTAAGAAATTACCCAGTAAAGAGATCTGTCAAAAAATGATTGGTGATCGTCCTGAATTTGAGCCGGGAAGTTTTGATGCTACTGCTCTTGCTCCTTTGGATAAGGCAACTTTTGAACCTGATGTGGTTGTTTTGACTTTATATCCAGAACAGGCTATGTGGGTATGTTGTGCTCAAACTTATCAAGATGGAGAAAGGCAAGAGTTTAGTACTTCTGGATATAACTCTTGTTGTGCAGATTTGGTAATCCAACCTATGAAGAAAGGAAAAATGAATATTTCCTTTGGTTGTTATGGGGCAAGAGCATCCAGTGAAATAAATGATTTTGAAATGTATTTGTCAATTCCAACAAAGCTACTTGAACCTATTGCTGAAGCCCTTGTTAAACTAAGCAAAAAAAGTATTCCTGAAGAAAGGAATAAAATATATATTCATCCTGTTATGGATAAAGTAGGAAGAAGAGAGGATAAACATAAGGATTCTGCTACTATTCAAGTTCTTATTGATACTGAGCAATGTATTGGTAAAGGTTTATGTGTTGATTTTTGTCCGTCAGATGTGTTCGAAATGAAGGAAATAGATGGAAAAAAAGTTGCAGTAGCAGTAAACCCTGGGGCTTGTTGTGGTTGCTATACCTGTGTTGGACAATGTCCTCAACAGGCTATTCAGTTGGTATATTAAAGCTATAGACTTTAAGCAAGCTGATAGTTTGAAAGGAGGATTATATGGCAGTTGAATTTAAATTACTTGGAACTGGAGCTGGTCCGGGAGTTCCTGCTTTCTACTGTGATTGTATCGCTTGTCAAGAAGCTAGAGAAAACCCGAGTTTTGCAAGAACCAGAAGTGGTGCATTAATAGATACGGGGAAAGAAAGAATTTTGATTGATGCGTCTCCTGACATAAGAAGTCAATTGATAAAGGAAAGAATTGATTCCCTTAGTTGTATTTTCCTTACTCACTGGCATTATGATCATTTTGGCGGATTAGGGGATTTGGAGTTTTATGTCAGGTTAAAAAGGAAGAAACCTTTAAAACTATATTTACCTCCTAGCGCTGTTGATTTGTTTCAAAATGCATATCCTTTTTTACAGGATGTTTTTGAAGTTATACCCTGGCAGTTTGATTTTAGCTATAAGTTTACTGATTTGGAACTGATTTTATTATCTGCTAATCATGGTATTGAGACAGCAGGAATTTGGTTAAAAGCAAAAGAAGAGTTGGCTTATTTTTCAGATACTTGTGGTTTGCCTGATGATTCTGCCAAGAAAATTAATGAAATTGATCATTTAGTATGTGATGCAACTTTTTATGGTGAAAACTGGTATCCTAATAGTCATATGTCCATAGAACAGGCTATAGAATTTGGGGAAGAAGTCAAAGCTCGTAATATCGTTCTTACTCATTTGGCAATGCATTATAGTAAAGCGATAACTGTTAGGCAATTAGAGGAAGAAATTAAACAAAAGGATAATGTAGAGTTGGCTTATGATGGGATGGTAATTAATATATAAGTTCGATATTAATTCGTTTAAAGGATATTTAAAGGTAAAGGGACGTTGAACTGATTATGAATAATCTGTTTTCTCCTTTGATAATTAACAAGTTATTTATAAGTAATAGAATAGTAATGCCACCAATGGCCCTCGATATTGCTGGTGAGAGTGGAGAAGTAACTTCTCAGATATTAGAACACTATTATCAAAGAGTAAAAAAAAATACTTTAGATGAAGGTAAGAAAAACAGGACAGGAATTTCCCGCGCAAGAGAGGGGATAGGTCTTGTGATTGTGGAACACTCCTATGTTAATAGCAGTGGTAGAGCACATCCAAGGCAGTTGGGGATTTATGATGATAAGCTTTTGCCAGGGTTGAAGAAATTGGCTGAATCTATCCATAAAGAAGGTGTACCGGTAGGTATTCAAATAAGCCATGCTGGAGCGAGAGCTCTTGATGAACTATTGGCTCCGTCAGGGATAGAAGTTCCTTTCCTCAAGCGTTACGGGAAAGAAAGTTCTTTAGACAGTAGTATGGAGAAAAATAATGATTTTAAAAATAGACCTCAGGAACTCAGTAAGGAAGAGATAGGGAAAATAATAATTGATTTTGCAAATGCTGCTGTGAGGGCTCAAAAAGCTGGATTTGATTTTGTGGAAATTCATGGTGCTCATGGGTATTTGTTAAATCAGTTTTATTCACCGCTTACTAATAAGCGAAGTGATGAATATGGTGGGAATATTGAAAATAGGTTAAGGTTTGCACAACAAATAATTGAGGCTGTGCGAAAGTCTATAGGTAGTGGTTTTTCTGTTTTCTACCGCTTGGGTGCTGATGATCGAATGCCTGGAGGAAACAGTATTGAGGAGAGTGTAAAAGCTGTGCATTACTTAGAGGAAGCTGGTGTAAATTGTCTGGATTTGTCCGGAGGTTTATGCGGTTATCTTAAAAACGGTTCAGAAGGTTTTTTTACTTATATGGCAGAGATGCTAAAACCTGTTGTCAATATTCCCGTAATGGTAACAGGGGGAATAACAAAGGTTTCAACAGCTAATGAAATTATTTCTCATAATAAAGCAGATCTTGTGGGAATTGGGAGAGCTATACTTACAGATCCTGCATGGGCGAGGAAAGCCTGCTTAGAGATAGAGAGATTGCTTTAAAATAGAAACTGAAAAAATCAAAAAAATGTAGATGGGGGGAAATTATAAAAATGAAAAAGATAATAGCAATATTAATGTCTATACTAGTATTGTTAGCAGGATGTACTGGCTCAAACTCTGTAGAACAGAAGGATAATACTTTGGAAAAGGATTGGGATTCAATTCTTGAAGAAGCCAGTGGTACAACTGTTAATTTCTATATGTGGGGTGGAGATGAAAGAATCAATACCTGGGTAGATACTTATGTTGCAGATTCTATGCAGGAAAAATACGGAGTTAAAGTAAATATGGTGCCTATGGGTCCTGATGAGTACCTTAATAAATTACTGGGAGAAAAACAGGTCAGCCGTATGGAGGGTTCAATAGACTTAGTATGGATAAATGGTGAAAATTTCAAAACTGCTCGTCAGGCAGATTTGCTATGGGGGCCGTTTGCAGATAAAGTTCCTTCCTATAATAAATATATTGATAAAGAAGCCCCTGATGTTGCCTATGATTTTGGTTATCCAGTGGAGGGCTATGAAATTCCGTATGGAAAAGCCCAGTTTGTTTTTGCATATGACAGTGCTAAGCTTGAGAATCCTCCTGCTACAAGTGAGGAATTATTACAGTGGGTAAAAGATAATCCGGGGAGATTTACATATCCTGAAATACCTGATTTTACCGGCAGTGTTTTTCTGAGACATCTGATGTATGAACTGTGTGGGGGATATGAAGCATTTCCTTATACAGAAGAAGTAGATAAGGAAAAACTTGATGTTCAACTAACACCTTTATGGGATTATTTAAACGAGATGAAAGAGTATATGTGGAGAAACGGTGAAACTTATCCTTCATCTGTGGCAGCTCTTCAGCAATTATTTGCTGACGGAGAGATAGATATTTCTATGACTTACCATCCTTCCTATATGTCGGGAATGATTAGTCAGGGTTTAATGCCGGAAACTGTGCGTACTTATGTTTGGGATAAAGGAACAATTGGAAATACGCATTTTCTTGCAATTCCCTTTAATGCTCCAAATAAAAGTGCAGCTTTAGCTCTTTGTGATTTCCTCTCAAGTCCTGAAGCTCAGATTAGCAAGTATGTGCCGGAAAACTGGGGAGATATGGTTGCTCTGGATATCAATAAAATGGAACCTGAATATGTTGAAGAATTGAAAGGGATAGATACTGGGATAGCAACTCTATCTTCAGAAATATTGCAGAATCACAGACTTCCGGAAATCTCTGCAAGTTATATTCCGGTGATTGAGGAATTATGGAAAGAAAGAATAATTCAAAGAGAAGGGCAGTAGCCTTTCTTGATTTATTAAAACCATATATATATTTGTTTCCAGCTCTGGGAGTAATAGTGGTATTTTTCCTGGGAGGATTTATACTGGCTTTAATCCAGAGCTTGGGATATTTTCCAGCAATAGGTCTGGATGATTTCACCTTAAATTATTATAAGGAAGTACTAAGCGACCCACAATTTTTAGAATCACTAGGTTATACCTTATATATAGCTGCTGTGTCTACAGCTATTTCAACAGTTTTGGGAACAATACTTGCTTATGCTCTTCTAAAGACTTCCTTGAAAAATAGTATTATATCTTTTCTATATAAGATTCCCATTGCTGTACCTCATCTTGTTGCTGCTTTAATGATAGTTTTTATTTTGTCTCAGGGAGGAGTAATGGCCCGTTTCTTCATAAAAACGGGGTTAATAACCGAAACGGCAGATTTTCCAGCATTCTTTTTTACCAGAAATGCTTTGGGGATAATTATAATTTATGTCTGGAAAGAAATACCTTTTGTTGCTTTTATGGTTTATGCTGTTATGAAAAATATTCACAGAAATCTGGGTGAAGTTGCTTCGACTTTGAATGCTTCTGAGAGACAGGTATTCTGCCATGTGATTTTACCGTTAAGTATGCCCAGTATTATTTCAGCCTCGGTCATAGTTTTTGCTTTTTCTTTTGGGGCATTTGAAATACCTTATCTGCTAGGGGTGACTTATCCCAAAACTATGTCGGTATGGGCCTATTACAGCTATATTTCTTCTGACTTAATGGAAAGGCCTGTGG
This sequence comes from Eubacteriales bacterium, assembly GCA_041669825.1. GTDB lineage: Bacteria > Bacillota > Desulfitobacteriia > Desulfitobacteriales > Syntrophobotulaceae > JBAYAL01. Next base: position 5,056 of record JBAYAL010000026.1, read on the forward strand.
CTATGGTGATTAACATAGTGATTTCTCTTATTTGCTCCTGCTTGGTATTGATCTATTATCTGTCAACCAAAAAGTATTTGCGTAGGTGGGATTAAAAGATGTTAATGTCAAATGTTTTTTACAAATTAATTGTTGTGTGTATGGTAATAGTATTTGTGTTGCCATTTTTGGTGTTGTTGGTTTGGTCTTTTAGTCAAAGCTGGCCGTCTAATGCTCTTTTTCCAAATGAATTAGGTTTAAGGGGATGGACATACATTTTTTCTCCCCACAGTAAAGTTCTTTCTAGTCTGGGATTAAGTCTACTTATTTCTCTTTTGGTTACTGGAATTGCTATGCTTATCTGTATTCCCGCAGGAAAAGCTTTGGGCATCTACGATTTTGCTGGGAAAAACATTGTGGAAATTTTAGTGCTTGCGCCAATAATTATTCCGACAATTACAGTAGGAATGGGAATCCATATTGTTTTTATCAAATATGGATTGGCTGATACTGTTGTTGGAGTAATATTGATTCAATTAACTGTCGTACTCCCTTATGGTATCAGAATTTTTGCTAGTATATATAAAGCTTTGGGAACTAAATGGGAAGAACAGGCTAAAGTTCTAAAAGCTGATTTTTGGCAAAGTTTTAGATATGTAACTCTTCCTTTTTTGTACCCTGGAATTGTATCTGCAGGAATACTTATGTTTAATGTTTCTTTCAGCCAGTACTTTTTAACTTTTCTGATAGGAGGGGGTAAGGTAGTTACTTTGCCAGTACTGTTGTTTCCTTTTGTAAATTCAGGAGATAGGGTAGTAGCTTCTGGGCTGAGTCTGATTTTTATTTTGTCCTCTTTGGTGTTAATGATTATTATAGAGAAAACAGTCAGTAATAGGGTTGAGCAGACTGAATTTTATTACTTGTAAGTTTGGGGAGAATATTATGCCTGATATTGTATTAAATGATTTGACTAAAATATATAAAGATGTACCAGCATTGGACAGTATTTCCATGGAAGTTGCTGACGGTGAGTTTATGGTTCTGGTTGGTCATTCTGGTTGTGGAAAAACAACGTTATTAAGGCTTCTTTCTGGTTTGATTCAGCCTGATAGGGGAAGTATCAGAATTGCCGGAAATGATGTCACCTGTGTAAAAGCAGAGAAAAGAGATGTAGTTTTGGTTTTTCAGGAAAGTCTGCTTTTTCCCCATCTTACAGTAGAAGATAATATAGCTTTTGGGTTAAAAATGCAGGGTTGTTCTCAAAAAAAGCGAAAACAAAAAGCCCAAGAACTATTAAAGCTAATGCAGCTTCCTGACATTGGGAGACGCTATCCAGCTCAGTTATCTGGTGGCCAACAGCAGCGTGTTGCTCTAGCTCGAGCTCTTGCTTTAGAACCTAAGGTAATGCTTTTGGATGAACCACTAGCCAATCTGGACCCTAGGCTAAGGGATGATTTAAGGGAATTGATAGTAAAGCTTCACAAGAAATTTAGGATGACTACTATAATGGTAACTCACGATCAAAATGAAGCCATGGTGATGGCGGATAGAATTGCAGTTTTGATGGATGGAAAACTGCTTCAAATAGATAAACCTTATGATATATACAATAAGCCGACTTCCAGAGATGTTGCCGCCTTGTTTGGGCAATGCAATTTCATAACGGGTTATTTGGAAGATGGTGTTTTTGATACCAATGGGTATAGGTTTACTGTCTCCGCTTTGAAAAAACCTGGTAGAGTGGAGGCGTGTATAAGAACAGAGCATATTAAACTGGTTAGACCAGAGAAAAATATGCCTACCGGTGTGGTTGAAGATAAAAAATATGTTGGAGGTCAAAGTCTATTCAAGGTAAATATCGGAAGTTTAAGCATTTTGGCTAAAGCAAATAATTTTGATTTTTACACCGGGATGAAGGTTGGTTTAAGGATTGATTGGTCCCAGGTATTTTTCAGCAGTCTTGAATCTGGTAAATAAGATTGTTTAGGGTGTTGTGAAGGGATGTGATGAATATGCTTTATGAGGATATATATAATGATGTACTCAGTTATGTTAATCAGACTAATTTTAAATTAGCGATGGGGATAAACGAAGATATTTTAATTCGTTTTCTTGCCCAGGGGGAGTATAACCTTAATTATTTGATGGAAACATCGAGAAAAAAATTTGTACTCCGAATAAATACAGCTAGCCAGTTAAAATTGGATAATCAGATTGCCTATGAATATCAAGCCTTGAAATTGCTTGAGAGATCAGGTGTAATTCCTAAGGTGCTCTATTTAGATGATAGTAAGAAAATAATTCCCTATGGATTGCTTGTAATGGAATATCTTCCAGGTAGACCATTGGATTACCGCTACGATTTGGAGAAAGCTGCTGAAACATTCGCTAGAGTACACAGTTTGCAACCGAATGCAGGGGAAGCAGATTTCTTGGTAAAGGTACCAGGACCTTTTACGGGTATTTATAATGAAGCAACAGATTTACTTAATAAATATTTTAGCTGTCCTGAGGCAGATCCCAAGGTAAAGGAGCTGCTTGAAAAAGTGTTGATGAAAGCCACAGATAAAAAAAAGGAAGAAGAATATCTGTTAAGAGAACCATGGCTTGCAGTGATTAATACAGAAGTAAATTCTCATAATTTCATAGTTAATAAGGAAAAGAATACTTGTCATCTTATAGATTGGGAAAAACCTATTTATGGAGAACCTGCCCAAGATATAGCAATGTTTTTGATAAGAACAACTACTATTTGGAAGGCTAATTATCTGTTAAGCGACAGAGAAGAAAAGTTTTTTATTAAAGAATATTTAAAACAATTACCTTTTAGCCAATATAAAAACAGCTTAGAGGATCGAGTTGAGAGCTTTAAGTTTTTTAGTTATCTTAGAGCTATTGCTTGGTGTGCAATGGCCTGGACGGAATATAATAAACCTGGACGACTTTTGGTAAATAATGATACATATGAGAAAATTACTATGTATATAGAACCTGATTTCATTAAAGCTAGTTTTAATGAAATAGGTTTTTAACACTCTAATTTAATTAAATATAATTGTTTAATAATTGTAAAAGTTGTACAATTATGATAATAAATTATATATTTTTTTTCAAAATGAAAAAAGTACCCACTATTTGTGGTTGAAAAAAAATTAAGAAAAAGGTAAACCCTTGCGAATTCAGGGCCTTTAGGAATTTTAATATAAAACCGTAAAGCTGGCATGATATTTGCAATATATATCTGCATATAAATGGTGAATACTTTTTATTGTTTAAAGACTCTATTGCTAATGAAGCTTATATAATTAGTATTTGGGTTATGTTTTGTAGGAACGCGTATTGGATTAAGTTCTAATTTTCCCAACTGAATATCTCCGAGTTAATAATCCTAAGGTTAAATTATGGATTATTAGCCTGAGCCAAGAGCTCACAGGGTATAGCAGGAAACTGTTGTGCCTCCCACAATTGGAAAGGAGAAAGGTAGAAAATATAGTAATTGTTGATTGCTATGCTGCTTTTTATCCTTGTCTTCTATCGGAGGCAAGGATTTTATTTTTATTATTTGAGGATTAAGGAATTGAATCTTTTGTACCATAATGAAATATCTCTGCAATATG
>JBAYAL010000027.1:0-8572 GCA_041669825.1 Eubacteriales bacterium
GAAGTATTTAAAGGTTTTTCATTATATATTTGGTCTTCAAGAGGTATTTTTGTAACTCCTGCAGAAGTAAAAAAAGATCCCTTGCAAGTTGCAGCTGCAAATTGGTTGGCAAGTGCTGAAGCTTTAGCACAGAGTGTGTTTTTAGAGAATAAAGCTGCAATTTTTGCTGACATGGGAAGTACTACCACTGATATTATTCCCCTTTCGAAAGGAAAAGTTTTGGTCCAAGGAAGAACAGATACCGAAAGGTTAGTATCAGGAGAGTTAGTATATACAGGATTATTGCGAACCTCGATTTCATCAATAGTAGATTACATCTATCTTGATGGTGTTAGATGCAGGGTGGCTAATGAATATTTTGCCATAAGTGCGGATGTTTATAGATTATTAGGGTTGATAAGCGAAAAAGATTATGATGTTCCAACACCTGATGGAGGAAAGCGAGATATTGAAGGGTGTGCTAGACGCTTAGCACGAGTAATAGCTTCTGATCTTGAGGAATTAGGAATAGAAAAGATCTTTGTTATGGCTAGATATTTACAGGATAAACAGATACAACAAATTGCTGATAGTATTTGGCAAATTATATCTAGGAAAAAAATAGCTTTTCCACAGTATCTAATCTCAACAGGACAAGGTAGTTTTTTACTTGAGGAAGTAGCTCATCGTTTACTTTGTCCTATAATTCCATGGTGGGAAATAATACCTGGAGCTCAAGTCGAACAGGTGATGTCAGCCTATTCAGTAGCTTGGTTATTGTCAGAACGATTATCAAAATAAAAAGATGAGGGGGGGTAAACAAGTAGTGAACCATCATTTAAATAAGAAGTTCAAAGTAATACCAGTGCTAGATATGAAAGATGGTATAGTTGTTCAGGGAATAAAAGGAGAACGAGAAAAATATCAGCCTATTAAAAGTGTTCTTACAGATTCCGTAGAGATATTAGATGTTTTGGTTGCGTTTTACAAAAAGTTAGAATTAACGGAATTTTATCTGGCTGATTTAGATGCTATCATGTCTTCTGGACAGAAAAATCAGCTTGCACTGATTCCATTAAAAGATAAAAGCAGATTTCAGTTCTTTTCTTTTATGGTAGATGCAGGTGTATCAGATGTAGAAAGTGTTACAAAGGTCTTTAAATCTGGCGTTGATAAAGTAGTTATAGGAACCGAGACGTTATTTTCTTTGAAAATGTTAAAAGATATTGTTAAAACTTGGGGTACAGATAAGCTTATTATTAGTATTGATACAAAAGATGCTCAAGTATTAAGTTTATCTCCAGAAATTTCTCAATTAACACCAGATGAAGCTATTCGGAAAATACGCGAGACTGGAATTCAACATTTTATTTTGCTGGACTTAGCAAGAGTAGGTACAAGTTCAGGACTTGATAAAAAGCTTATTTTAAAATGTCTGGAAGCTTGTAAAGCTAATTCAGCTTCTTCTAGCACTTTAATCTTTGGCGGAGGAGTATCAGGATACGAAGATTTAAGCTGGTTGGCTGCCAAAGGAGTTGAAGGAGCACTCGTTGCTTCAATTTTACACAATGGAAAATTGAATTTGGAATTGCTAAAGATATTACAGAGTTTGGAAAAACATAATATTTTGGAGGTGTAATTATGATTGATATTGAAAAAATTGAAAGAGCCGTAAGTGATATTTTGGAAGCGATTGGGGAGGACCCTGAAAGAGAGGGACTTAGAGATACTCCAAAAAGGGTAGCAAAATTCTATGCGGAAGCTTTTGCCGGACTTGAGGAGGACCCTAGCAGACATCTTGATGTTCAGTTTTCTGCGAATCATGAAGAGATGGTAATTGTTAAGGATATCCCTATATATTCCATGTGCGAACACCATTTACTTCCTTTTTTAGGGGTAGCGCATATTGCCTATATTCCAAGCGCTCAGGGAAAAGTTACGGGATTATCTAAATTAGCTAGAACAGCTGAAGGTTTTGCCAGAAGACCTCAACTTCAAGAAAGACTGACAAGCCAAATTGCTGATAGTGTTGAAAAATCCTTAGGGGCTCGAGGGGTACTTGTAGTAATTGAAGCTGAACATTTGTGCATGACGCTCAGAGGAATAAAAAAGCCCGGGGCAAGGACTGTTACTTCAGCTGTTAGAGGTATTTTCCATAGAAATGCTGCGACTAGGGCAGAAGCTTTTTCACTCATTATGGGTAATCATTAAAATCTTTGATAGAAAAAGGTAGCTTAGTTTAATGGCTAATATAAATGAAATATTGTAGGTGATATTTTTTAGAGTTAAAATAAAAAGCCAGGAACTAATTAGTTTTAAAAACAAATTAGTTCCTGGTATTTTTTTAGTAATAGTATTCTAATAATAAAGTCGGGTAGAGTTATAGATTTAAAATTGAATATAAATTATAATGGGGTGATTATGATGAATTTAAAGAATAGAGAGGGACTAACGGAGAAACAGTTTTTAGAAGGATATGATGATTCGAAATATGGGAAACCGTCTGTTACAGTAGATATGATTGTTTTTACAGTCGATAAAGAACAATTTGATGAGTATAGTGAATTTCCAGAGAAAAAGCTTAAAATTCTGATGATTAAAAGGGGTAACCACCCTTGTTTAGGTCAATGGGCTTTGCCAGGCGGATTTGTTGAAATTGAAGAAAGTTTAGAAGAGGCAGTGGCCAGAGAGCTTAAAGAGGAGACTAATGCTGAAAATGTATATTTTGAACAACTTTATACCTGGGGAGACGTCGATAGGGATAAACGTAAAAGAATAATTAGTGTCTCATATTTAGCCTTAATAGATGCTAATTCTCAAAGTATTTATGGTGGTAGCGATGCTTCTGAAGCTAAGTGGTTTACTGTAACAAGCAAGGTTATCAAAGATGAAAAAAGAAGGATTGTTGATGGTTACGAATCAAAATTAGAAATAGAGCTAATTCTTCAAAATGGTCAAGATAAACTTTCTTCTGTAATTGAATATACCAAAAGGGTGCAGGGGGATACGACGGGTAAAACTCAGAAAATATTAGATAAAAAAGGGATAGCCTTTGACCATAGTAAAATTATTGTTTATGGGTTAGATAGGTTGAGAGCTAAATTATGGCAAACAGATATTGCAGCTAGCTTAATGCCCAAAAAGTTTACACTGGCAGAACTCCAAAACCTATATGAAGTGATTTTAGGAGAAAAATTACTTACTACGGATTTCTATAGAAAAATTGGTCCTTTAATGGCTAAAGATATTGGTGAGATTAGAGAGGACTATGGAGATAAGGAATCTGCTGAATTATATAAATTTGTTTTTTAGAATAATTTCTTGGAAATGTGAGGTTTCTAGTAATGTTTATTTACGTTTTTTCAATTGTACTTATTGTTGCATCTAATGTTATGTATAATATTTGTCAAAAATCAACTCCTCAGAATGCCAATCCCTTTTCGGCCTTAATTGTGACATATCTGACAGCAACTATTATTACGGTTGTTGCTTATCTGTTCCAAAAAACTGATAAAAGTTTTTTGCAATCTATTACAGATTTGAATTGGACGAGTGTAACACTTGGTGTTGCCATTGTGGGTCTCGAGTTTGGGTACTTGTTGACGTATAGGGCCGGTTGGAATATTAGTATAGGTTCTTTGGTTGCAAATATTATTTTGGCAGTTATGCTAATTCCCATAGGGATATTGTTCTACAAAGAGGGTTTTGATGTTAGTAAAATATTTGGAGTAGCGTTTTGCATTTTAGGGTTGGTGCTTATTAATAGGTGAAAATAGATATTATTGGGACCGGATATTACTGGAACGTTCGCTATGTTATTAGCTTGAAATGATAAATATAAATATAAAATATAAGATTTAAAAACAAAATATATCTTGTCAAATTAAAAAACATTTTTCAAGCTATCCATCGATAATTTTAGCCAGAATATGTTTGGTGAACTTAAAAACCCGTACATGGCAGAACCATGTACGGGTTTATATTAAACAACTGCACTTTAACGGCAAAGCCGTCCCCGCTCAGCGGAATCGCTCTGGGCTAGGGAAATTCCACAAACCCGGAGTAATGATGCGGCAGCTAAGGCATCCTGCTCTTCATTGCTTTTTTATACACTATTCTGACCGCGTCGTGGGTAGAAGGAGATTCGCGCAGTTTTTTAAGAATAGTATATTTTTTTATATTTTTTTCATATTTATCAAAAGAATGTACCATAAGGCTTAATTGATAGTACATTTGGTCGTAGTTTATGCTGTCTAAGGGTAGAATGCATTGAAAATCAAGGTGCTTATTATAAAACAATATTCCGCTATTAGTATCTTCCCTATAAATAGGAACTTTGTCTTGTTCATACTTTTTAAGTCTTCTCGCCAAGTTTGTGCTACCAATAGACTCAGCTCTTGTCGCAAATCCACACTCCACGCAGGCGAAAATATTGCTTGATAAACAATTTTTATAAGTTCTGTTTCCACATTGGGGACAGGTACAGTATAAGGAGTTGGCACTTACTTCAATTGGAGAAGGCAATTTTTTTTCTGGCAACTTATATTTTAGTATTTCTGCAAGTCTAGAATATTGGCGGGTTGTTAAGGCAGTTGCTGTATCGCTTTTATTTAATAATACCTTGTCATTTTTTCCTCCACCTGATTCAAGTATTACCTGTGCTTTATATTTTAAAGCGATACGCACAATATTTTTAGAAAGGATAAAGATATTGTGATTGTTAGGGACTGAATCTAGGCATTTTTTAGATAAGATTTCTTCATTATTGGTGCAAACGGTATAGTGCAAACCTCCCTTTGAATTGCGTGCTACCCCCATAGTTGTCGAAGTTTTTACTGATTGCTCAGTTGTACATTTGATATTCACCATGAGGTAATACTTATTTTTTTTCTTAAAAAGTCGGGCAGTACGCAGTATATTAGGGGTAGCAAGAGCTTTCTTAAGGTCGATATACTGACTTTTACCAAACGCTAGGGGCATAACAAGGTATCTTTTTTTACTAGTTTGATTGAGCAGTGGAGGCTTATTGGGAAAAACATATTTAAGGCTTAGTCTACCTGAGGTTGCTTTAGTGTTGACACATTGTACTAGATTCATAAGATAAAGTTTAGCGTAAAAACGATCGGTTAATTCATCATAAAGCAGGCAGTAATCACGATTAGTAGCATATCTGCCAAAATAAAGCGGATGAAGCTTGTCTTGGCGCGCAATGATTTGGGAGCATTGACTTTCGAATCTTTTTTTCTCAATTAGGCCCTTGTCAAATTGGGAAATAATATCCTGCATGTATGCTTGATAGTGCTGTGAATCAAAAAACACAAAGGGATAACTAGTGCTTTTTTTTCTTTTGCGCTGAGCAATGAATGTCATTGCTACATTTGCAAAATCAATTTTAAGCGAATCTTTGAACGGCTGGATATTAAAATCATTTAGGTCTTTAATTGCTTTTTTATCAATGATGGAAAGTAGAGTGCTACGGGATATTTGAACCTCCGATGTTGAAAGCTTTATCAAATCGTCCTCGTATTTTTCTAAAAGATATTGTAAAGCTTTTGAATAATTCAGGATAGCATAATCCATAATACTCTGTTTATGTTTGCTGGGCTTGAAAATTTGGAGCATGAGTGTTTTGTAAGCCATGTTAGCCTCCATGTGCTTATCTTTATATATTCAAATAGGTGTTTTGCTTATTTGAAAAGTAAAAACCGATAAATCATCGTTAGGTTTATTATTATCCAGCCAACTACTGGCTGAAAGCAGAAGTTTTGTTAACTTTTCGGCAGTTATTTGAGGTTTATATGCAGCTTTGAGATAAGCGGCTACTAGTTCCCATTGCCATCCTGATTTATAGTTGCTTGCAATTCCAGCATTTACTACCCCATTGCTGAATATAGTGAGGATATCGCCAGGTTTGAGGGTTAAATTCCCTGTTTTAATTGCTTTGTCTTTTATGAATTTTTTGCACATATTGATTCCGATAGGTTTGCCTTTACGAAGGAAAACAGCTTCTGGCATATTCACCTCAGCAATATAAGTCATACCGTTGTTTAAAATGCGAATTATGCTGAAGGAGGAATAATAATTGTTATTAGCATCAATAGGTTGCGAGTCGATGATGGTTTCAATAGCATCTTCAATATATTCACTTTGTTGGAGCATAGAAGTAAACATTTTTATTGTAAGTGAAGCGAGCATATTAGCTTTGACACCGCTTCCTAGACCATCAGCAAGAATGGCAATAACGCCATTTTCTTGCTGATACAATTCTGCTTTATTACCACACAATTCTTCCCCGAATTTATTAATGCTATCAGTATATGTGTTAATTTGTAGGCTCATGTTTATCTTTCTCTTCAAAAACAATTGCTTTAGTAAGTTGTGATAAGGCAATTTTTGTATCTGAAGTGGTTTCACCTAAGAGGTTGGCAATTTCCTGTACAACGCGCATTTGTTTATTTATAACTTCATTGGCAAAAGCGGCAGTTTTCTCTGTAACCTTACGTTGATTTTCTATCATTTGCTCTTCATTGGTAATGTCTTTTAAAAGCACAAACATAAGAGTGCTGCTTTTAACAAAAACAATGGTTTGTTCCACTGTAATATCCAGCTTTTCATAATATTGTTTATGATTCATAATGTTTTTGCCTGTCATTAATACATTATAAAAATCCTCACTAGGTAGTAAGTTAGATATGGGTTCCCCTTTTACGTCATTTTTGATTTTTAAAAAATTCATGGCAGCTGGGTTAACTTGTTCAATGTTTAGTTTATCATCTATTATCAAAATACCAGTAGGAGTGTTTTCAACTACAGTGTTTGACATGCTTTCAGCTAGTTCGCGCATATAGGGAACGCACATGCGAATATCAGCCTTGTTTTGGATTACAGCTATTGCTTTTTCACGGCAGGAGTTGTATCCGCAACAGCCGCAGTTCAACTCCTTGTCTGGTGTAGTCTTGCCAGTTAAGGCAAGAATATTTCTAATTTTTTCTTCATCTATATGTTCTTTTTTGATAGAACGGGTTCTGAATTTTTTAATAAACTGTACTTTAATGCCTTCAGTAAGAGCAGGGGGAGCTTCATTAGTCCGTTTAACGTTTTTGATAAGCTCATCTTTGGAGTTCAGAAAAGATTTCCCCATCAATTTTAAGATAGGTCCTCCCAAGCACCCCCCAGAGCAGGCGTTCATCTCTAAAAAATATCCTGAAAGGTTGTCTTTAATTATAGAATCAAGGATTTCTTTACAGCGGTCAACTCCATCTACACTCAAGCATTCATAAATTTTTTGCTCTTCAGGGTGTAAATTTTTTATAATCCCTCCAGGTGCAGGATAATAACGTGGTAGCGTGTTAGCAAGAGCTCGTTCTCCACTTCCAGAACTAGAAAAATCTATACTTTCATCGAGTAACCATTTTTCCAGTTCATCAAAGGTAAGTACTGCAAATATTGCATTGGCATTATCAGGATCAATACATTCACTTTTTTTTGAGATACATGGTCCAATAAATACAACTTTTGCTCTAATTCCGTACATTTCCTTTATCATGCGGGCATGTGCTACTAATGGGGTAACAACCGGTGCTAGTTGTGGAATGAGTTCGGGGTAATATTTTTCAACAAGTAGATTAATAGAGGGACAGGATGTGGTTATAATATTTTTCAGCTTATGATCGCGAATATTTTTTTCGTATTCCTGTGTAACCTGAGCTGCACCAATTACTGTTTCTTCAATATGAGTAAAACCCAGCTTCTTGAGTGCAGCTGAGATCTTTAATATTCCTGTACCTGGAAAAGCAGCAATATAAGAAGGAGCTATGGAAACATATAGTTTATCTTTGCCGTTTATAGCTTTTTTTATTTTTTGTAAATCACTGATTACATATTTAGCGTTTTGTGGGCAAGAAAGAAGACATGCGCCACAATAAATGCATTCGTCGCCCATTATACATATTTGCTCATCCTTGAAAGCAATAGATTTGACAGGGCAATTTCTAATGCACTTATAGCAATTTTTACAATTAGCTTCCTTAAGCCCAATTATGTTATTCATCTAAAATACTCCATATTATTTCTATAAATTATTAAATTAATACCAGATAGTAATTTATTGCTAATACCCTTGTCTATTTAAAGGAAGGTATTAGCAATAAATTAAAACACTATTCAACAATAGTTAGATTGTATCATTAAGGTGTTTTTTTTACTACAAAATATGATTAGTAATTTATGTATTTAGCTAAAGTATAACTAAAATATAACTGAAGTGTTTGCGTTTCTATATTTAAATAAAAAGAACTAATATATTTATAACCCTTTGCTCAATATTTATCAATATAGAATTAAAGCTATTAAAGTAAAAAAAAAGATATCATCTTATAATAAATATGGTTTTTTAAAAACTAGCTTACAACTGTGTTTATTCAATTAAAAATTGTTTGTCTATGTAGCCTTAAGGCCTGATATATCTGGCTTTAGGGCTATTTGATTTATTAAGCTGGATAGTGCTATTAAATATTTTTCTCAAAATTTAGGTTGTTTAATTGACCATCTCAATACAGAATGCTAAATTGTGCCTAAAGGAATTAAAAAACCA
>JBAYAL010000028.1:0-8526 GCA_041669825.1 Eubacteriales bacterium
ATAAATGAATAAATATCTAGCTAAGCCCGAAAACCATATGAAAGGATTTCGGGCTTCTTAGATAAGGTGAGTAAGGTAAGACAAGGGGACAGTGGAGACTGCTGAAAAAGTCGCCTTTTTCTGTAAATGGATGCTACAAACCGCATAACTTAGGTATTGCTTTTTTTAAATTGTATTTTTTCAGTGGTCTCGGACAGGGACTTGTCTGGCGAAAAACAAAAAAGTATAAAGTGACTAACTAAAATGGATATACAAAAAAATAAATTCATAGCAGTATTCTTTCCATTGATATGACCTCTTTAGAACAACAAAGATATAAGAAAATTGGAAAGAGTAAATTTATATGATACTATAGGTTGTATGGTGGGAAAAAAAGTCACAGCAGGAAATGGAAATACCTGTTGAGTATATAAAGAAATGTACTAATCCAAATTCGAGCTTTCTTAAAATAATTAATGATATTAAGGAGTGACGAAAAGCATGATTGTAAAGAGAATGAAGGTTTGTATTCTTGCTGGAGCTATTTTGGGTATGTTTTGTATTGTAGGTGCCTCAGTAAGGTCTGGTTTTCAAAGTGATGCTTATTTTTTGTTTGCTTTATGGTATAATCGTTTACTTCTGGGCTTGGTGATTGGATTGGTTGGTGGAAACCTGACAAGTCGAAAAGCAATGGGTAGGGGAGCACTTTTGGGCTTAATTGTTTCTTTTGCTTTTTATAGTGCTGTAGGTTTTACTGATGCCGTAAGTTTTTTAGCAGGTATTGTATACGGCATTATTATTGAATATATTGCCTTTAAGTATGGTATTGATAGAAATGAACGATGATTGGTATAAATTTGTTTTTTAGCGATAACTATTATCAATGTGGTTAATAAGATTGTTTATGAGGGGTGAAAATTTATGGGTGTTGAATTTGGTAAAAAGCTCTACTCCGTTAAGGAATCATATTGGATATTTTATGCAGGATTACGAACGATGAAATACGTGACTAGGGCTAAAAAGAACAATGAGCTAAGTCCTGAATTTATGGAAAGGATTATGCTAGCGGTGACTGAGGTGAACGGTTGTGCCGTTTGTTCCTATGCCCATACAAAAATGGCTCTTGAGGCAGGCATGAGTAACGAAGAAATTCAGAAGATGCTGGCAGGCGTGATGGATGATATTCCTACAGATGAACTTGCCGGAGTAATGTTTGCTCAGCATTATGCTGATAAAAGGGGAAAACCATCACAAGAATCATGGAAACGCATTGAAGAAATATATGGTATATCTAAAGCGAACGGTATTCTTGGCGCAATACGTATTATTATGATTGGGAATACTTATGGGATAGCGTGGAGCTCTTTTTTCAACAGATTTAGAAGAAAGGCTGATAAAAGAAGTAATCTTTTATATGAGATAAGCATGATATTAACCTGTATTTTATTTATGCCAATTATTCTTATTCATGTTTTAATCTCTTATTTGTTTCGTATACCGATTATTAGCTTTGAAAAGGAACAACAATAAAAATAGGGGAAGAGGCGACTCTATAGTTTATAGACCAATCACAACAAATTGAAAGAAGCAAAATGAATTTAATACTTGACAAGCAAAAACGTTTTTAAGTTAGATAGTATTTTAGAGAATAATTGTGGCATAATTAACTCATGGGGGTACGGAAGATTGAAAAAATTTCTCAAATTAGGCAGTTAAGAAACTAAAAAACAAGCGAATTATCTGAAAGGTATCCCAATCCCAAAGGGTAAGGAAATTCAGGAGGTAGGCCGTAAGAAAATATAAAGGTATAGCCGAAAATAGCTATACCTAGCATTTTAACATTATGGATATAGTACTATGTAGGATAGATAAAGGCTTATTTTAAAGGGAATTTTAGAAATGAGAGACTGTGAAAACAAAGATAATTATACAAAAGACTTAGTTTATTATGGGAGGATTATTGATGGATAATAATGATATATTAATTAGATTAAGGTATGCACTTGATTTAAAAAATAAAGATATGGTAGAGATATTTAAACTCGGTGGTGTTGAACTTACTTATGAAGAAGTGAGGAAAATTCTCATAAAATCAAAAAATATTTATCATTATGGAGTTTATGACAGTGGTGAAACAGATGAAGCAGATGAAGCAGATGAAGCAGAAGAAATGGAAGAAAATCTAAAATGCAAGAACAGTATGCTAGAGTCATTTCTGAATGGCTTTATTATATTTAAAAGAGGCAAACAAGATCCTAAACCAGGGCAACCTGAAAAACCATTCTTATCAATAAAGGATAATGCAAATCCTAATAATGTTGTGCTAAAAAAAATGAAAATTGCCCTATCATTAACAAGTGAGGATATTCTTGATATATTTGAAGCAGCGGGGATCATTGTTACAAAAGGGGAACTAAGTGCTCTATTTAGAAAAGAAGGCCATAAGCACTATAAAGAGTGTGGTGATAAATACGCTAGAAATTTCTTAAAAGGTTTAACACTAAAATCAAGGGGGCAGGAGTTAGTCTAAAGGTAGAGAATGTCCCTGTGTCTGCTACAAAAAAGAAGGAACGCAATTTATTAAATAAAATTCAATGCGTTCCTTTTATATTTATATCGGGATAATAGAGGTGCTATTTACGCTCCTATTTCATTTTTGCTTTTTTGTAATTCGATAAGACGATTAGTAAAATAAGTTTTGACTTGCTCAATATATTCCGGTTTCATTTTGAATTGTTTAAAGTAAAGACTAATATGTCGATCCATGGCGTAAGTACCAGCCTCAACCCATTCCTTATCAAGAGTACAAATAACTTTAATCTGATCGTGCAAATACTTAGAACCTGAAAAGGTTTCAAACAAGTTAAGCAACTCGCTTTCTATCTGCTTATGTGGCATAAAAAGATTAAAAGGCTTATTATAGTTGCCATATTGAAATGTATCTTCTTCTTCCCAGATAAAAGGTTTTTCGCAAGAGTCTAAGATAGCTTGACAGGTTTTGATCATCTTTTCTTTATCTTCAATCTCTATGGACATTTTGTAACACCTCTAAATTCTATTTTATTTCATTTGTTTATTTTATAACGATATAGTACAAAAATCAACTTTATGATTGATGCTGAAAACTTTTAATACAAAAAGTTTTACTTAAAGAAAGAAAAGTTATTTGATACTGGGGTGTTTTCCGAACAAATAGTATGGGGACCTAATTGTAATCTGGTGATATTAAAGATAAAAAAGAGAGGTATATGTCTCGAAATATTAAAGGATATTAAACAAAATTGTAATGCGTTGGTTTTGAGAGAGAGAAAATCGAGGGATTGAGCATCAGATAAATGATATGTTTAATACTAGTTAAAGGAGGATCTGCTTTACTTTTGGAAAACGCTACATAGCCTAATGTTCATGTTGTGTCATTTTATTAAAATGGTATAATGAAGCTAAAATGATATAATAAAGCAAAATTATATAATGAGGGAAAAATGAAATGGAGAGAAATAATGATTAAAGCTTACTTAGCAGGAATACCAACATATTACGAGAACGAAGATATAGAAATCCGATATCGCATCTATAAGGATCAAGAACTTGTATGCGAAAAATCGGCTTTTGAAGAATATAAGAAACCATTGGTGGTAAGTCATGTTGCTTTATTAACACTTTTGAAAGAATTAAAAAAATACATGGAAGAAGAGATGATTGTCATCATTAATGATGCTGCCTTATATGAGCAAATTAGGGAGATATCTCAAACAAAAAATAAGGAAGTCATAGAAATGGCAAACCTAGTTAGGTATGAACTAAATAAATTTAAAGGTAAGGTTATTGTTAAAGATGTTAGTGGGAATTCTGCAGAATTAAGGAAATGGAATGATATTTTGCATGCTTAAGTGCATAATTATATAGTGAAAAGTTCCATGGTATATCCTTTGTTTCACTTTTTTAATTTTTAGAATTTAGAACAAAAAAAACCTCCCTTGGACTTAAAGCCAAGGAAGGTTCTTTTTAAAATCGATTTACCAATTGTTACGTTGGCGTGGTTGGTAGCAATCGCGACAATATACTGGTTTGTCACCAGAAGGTTGGAAAGGAACCATACATTCTTTTCCACAAGTAGCGCATACTGCTGGGAACATTTCGCGTTGTTGGCGACCATATCCGCCACCACTACCACCGCGATTTTGTTGCTTTTTAGCTGCGCGACAAGCTGGGCAACGTCCTGGTTCATTTGTGAATCCCTTTTCAGCAAAAAATTCTTGTTCTGATGCAGAAAAAGTGAATTCTTCACCACAGTCTCTGCAAGTAAGGATTTTGTCTTCAAACATTAATAAAAACCTCCCAAAATATTCTGCCCGCTTGTATGGGACTTGATACTTCCCATGGCCTTAGGCAATTAAGAAGGTTGTAGTTACATCCACAATACTATCGAGCTAATCTAGTGTAACAGTGATAAATAGATATGTCAAATGAATTTTGCTTAATTATATATATTTATTAATAAATTATATAGTTTTGTAGTTGTTTTTGAAAAAAATAGGGTTTGCTACGTTAATTGCCACTATGTTCTGAATACATTTTTACTAAATTCATTTATTCGCAGTAAAATATAAAAGTGTACATTGGTTACGGGGGATTATGGTGCTCTCATGTCTTAAAAAAATTAGTAGATGCTAAATGAAAATATGCTATAATTTCCAGAATAAACAAAATAACCTTAATTCCTTTATTTATAGGGAATCAAGGCCATTTTTATAATCTGCTCAATTGCAAAAGTCAGATTTCATACTTCTTCATGTTTTTCCTACGGATTAAGAGGGTGGAGGGCTGTTGTTAGCAATGAAAAAATCGAATGGGCCATGCTACTAAGTAATAGGGAAGTATTTACCTTCGAGTTTTAAAAAAGGTTCTATATAATACCCAAAGGTAGGTGAGAATAAAAGCTACCCATAGAAAGAAAGTGTGATTTAAGAAAAATTTAGAAAAATATGCTCCTATAAGTAATCCGAAAGAAAGAAGAGCAACTTTTATACAAGCAAAGTCAAAAAGAGTGTATTCTTTGGCGGCTTTTAGCATTCTTTTTACTAAAGTAAGCATAGCTTGACCTCCTTATTATTTGTATTTACTATAATATAATTATATCACTATTTATGTTGTATTTATGAATAAAAAACAAGGAATTAACTTCTTTATATAAAAGAAGTTTTGTTTGGTATATGTAAAAATGAATGATACTAAAAGATGTAGACATTAGTCATCTCCACACTATCATTATTTTTTATAGTTCTATAAATGGTTCCAGCTAAGGACAACTTAAGGGATAGCCTATAAATTAGATGTATATTTTATTCTCAGGTGATAAATATATCCCATTTCACCTTTGATATGAAAACATATTGGGGGACATTATTAACGAAAAATACTCATCTGATTATAAGAATAAAATTTTTGGGGATTTAGATAAACAGTTTCACCGCCTGTATCGTGAAGACAGGTTATATGAGGTTACCAAAGTAGCTGAACGGGCTCTGTTTATCTCAAAACGATTGTACCCGAATGCTCGATGGATGAATATCCTGACCAATAATTTAAAATTGGTACACAAGAAACAAGAGGAAGAAAAAGAAGACGCGCGCCTTCTCCAATTATCTTTTCCCAGCTTTTGTAATACGTACCTAAATTGCAGATGAAAATCACACAATACTTTGTTCCCGCCAACTGAAGAAAATTTGCCGCTGCGTCACCGATCAGGCAGTCGCCATCGTCGAATAGGATAGAAACGGAGTCCATGGTGTGACCGGGCGTTTCTATGATTTTGCAGTTCAACGGAATCCCGATTTTTTGCAGGCAAGTATCCCCAATAATCAAAAAAGAGAGCTTCACATCAGTTTCTTTCAGTCTCAAGCGGAACAAATCTCAATCTTCTTCATATGCAGTGTCGATCAGAATATATCGATCTCCGGTCTTTACTAAAAAGTTATTGGTCACACTGAGCTTTAACGGAATGATGTCCATGGTTCAACACCCTTTCGCCGCTAATCTGAATGCCATTCCTCGGTCTTCCAAAGAGCGGTTGCTGTTTGTAGCCTGATGAGTCAGACGTATCATGGTTTTAAATATTTTTTATACAATCCATTTTTTATTTATATTATATCGGCAAATTGCGAACAATGAGGCGGTAAAAACAAGCATGATAATAACACATAACACATAACACAGGTGACATAAGATGGTAGCCTGTGATTAAACCATTAAGCATATCTGTGCCGTATGTGAGTGGTAAAATAAATGACAATGGTTTAATAAAGATCGGTAATTTTCGATTGGAAGGAACAATCCACATAAAAACAACATGGGAAACCGAAAGAAATTAGAGAAGGTTTGCGCCTCGAAAACTTCTTTAGCGGATACAGCGATTAAAAGCCCCAACAGGGTGGAGGTAACAGCAATCAGAAATATTGCCAGTAAGACCGCTCCCCAGTTGATTTCGGCAAGATCAACAAAGAATGCTGCCAAAACAACCGAAACAAAGGCATTAAATAGACCAAACAGGATAGCACCGGATGTTTTAGCGGCAACCAGGGTATTCAGGCTGATTGGAGCAAGCAAAAGTCGATCAAAGGAACGGCCTTTTCCTTTTTCAGCTTTGCAGCCTCAATACTGGTGACCGTTACAAACACATCTTCCAATGATGGGCGCAGTTCTTTCACTTCATAGACCGAAACTCCCTTACTATCCAGATATTGAAGGATCGGAGACAGTGCAATCCGCTGCGTTGAAACGAGAGTCACGGTATGGTCGGGTTTGGTTTGTACTTTGCATTCGCCAAAATGGGTATGTAAATCATCCGTAAAGTCTTCAATGTTAGCATCGGCCGATAACTGAATGGTATGCCCGATAGAAGCGTTTGCCATAAGCGCAGAGACGGTGCCTTCGGCAGTAATCTTACCGCCAACAATAAAGGCGATGTAAGCACAGATCCGTTCGGCATCCTCAATGTAGTGGGTAGTGATGAAAATCGTAATCCCGCTTTTTTTAAAATTTAAAAGCAATTGTCGGATTTGGCGGGCGCTCTCCACATCAATTCCAGTGGTAGGCTCGTCAAGAAAAAGAATACGGGGGTTATGAATAATCCCTGCCACGATTGTTAATTTACGGCGCATCCCCTTGGAATATGCTTTGAACGGTCTCTTTCCGACTTTGATTAAATCAAACTGCGCTAAGAAATCCATCGCTCTTTTTTCCCGAGCCTGTTTACGTATACCATAGAGTGAACCGCAAAAGCATAGGTTTTCAAAACCATCCATCTCATCATAGAGGTTGCTTTCATCAGGAACAATGCCCATCACGGCTTGCGCTTTTTTGATATTCTTAACAGCATCAATACCGTCGATGAAGATGGAGCCGCCGGTCGGTCTTGCCAAGCCAATCATCATATTGATGGTGGTCGTTTTTCCCGCTCCGTTAGGTCCTAGAAAGCCAAAGATTTCTCCCGGTCTGATAGAAAAGGATATATTATTCACAGTGGTAAAGTCGCCGTAGCGTTTACTTAGATTTGTGACAGTTACAATGTCCGTGGCCATGCTGTTCATCTCCCTTAGATTCAAAATTCAGTCCATGTCAGCCGTCGTTTTCCGGAACACAAAATTCCCGTTTGATGGACGCAAGTTCCTCAATATTGGTAGCTAATTCGTGCAGGACGCTGCGGTTGACATCATAGTGCATGAAATAACCGCGTTTTTCACCAATCAAAAGGCCAGCTTTCCGTAAGACTTTTAGATGTTGGGAAACGGCGGCTTCTGAGAGGTTCAGTTTTCTTGCCAAGGCTCGAACACAATAGTTATGCAGCAAGAGCAGCGTCAGAATATTCATTCTGGAATCGTCGGCGATTGCTTTTAATACGAATAATCTGTCCATAAGATACCTCCTGTTCGCTCTAATTAAGCGTGGACTTAATTAAAACTTAGCACATA
This sequence comes from Eubacteriales bacterium, assembly GCA_041669825.1. GTDB lineage: Bacteria > Bacillota > Desulfitobacteriia > Desulfitobacteriales > Syntrophobotulaceae > JBAYAL01. The sequence goes on from JBAYAL010000028.1 coordinate 7,950, forward strand.
TTTTGATTTAGTCAATACGTAAACCCATTTAGAATTGCTTTAAGTTCGGCAATCATTACATTTATTTCTTTCTTTTGCGATTGAAGCAGCGTATCTTTTCAATCGCTTTAACTATGGCGAATATGGAAATAATAATGAGTATTAAGCATTCTTTAAGGTAATAGAAATATTCTTATTTAGAAAAATATCCTTTCACTTGTACCCCAAAAGCATAGCATTTATTTATTAAAGGAGAATATGTTGAAAAAGTTAAATATGCAAAAACATAAGTACCTATCTGTAGTTGCTTTGTTTTTTTTACCCCTTGTTACCCTCCTGATATTGCAGATCCTTTATTCCGGGAATTTATTCAGCACTTTTAGCTGGATACATTTTTATTTTATACAATTTTTACTCAGTTATCTTTTAATGTTTGGAATATGCAATATTTTTTATATCCTGCCTCGCAGGGGTTACGTGATAAGTGCTTGTGTAATATTCGGTATTTCTTCGATTGCGGGATTTGTAAGCCGGCAACTATTCGTCATCAAAGGAACGCCTTTAATACCGGCAGATTTTTCACTGGCAAAAGATGCGG
>JBAYAL010000029.1:0-8372 GCA_041669825.1 Eubacteriales bacterium
CCAATACCCCAATCAAGGACAATGGCACGCTATACTGTAGCATCTTTAGGAAATAAAACACTATCATAACCATATTCAAAACTGTTGTAGCCAATTCCCCCGCAATAAACTGCGCTACCTTATCATTGCTATCTATACGGGAACTGATATCTCCAGCATATCTTTGCTGGAAAAATTCAACAGGGAGTCGCAGGACATGCCACAGGTATTGGCCTGCCATAGAAAGAGACAATTTTTGCTGTAGTTTTAGCAGGTAATGTTGGCGCAGCCAGGTCAATAATATAGTAACTAAGGCCGTTACTCCCATCCCATAGAGCAAAGCTTGTAGCCATTCTATCTTTCCCCCCAACAACACATCATCAAGGAATATTTTTGTAAAGACAGGCACTATTAACCCCGGTATCACCAAAGCCATCCCAACTAATACAAGATAAAGGAGAGCTGCCTTTGAATTTATTAAACGACTTTTCAAAGACGTAAATATATTTGGTTTATTCCCACTTTTTACAAACTCTTCACCTGTTTTAAAAGTGAGAACAACACCTGTAAAGGCTTGATCCAGCTCTTCTTCACTTATTTCTCGCGGCCCGCTAGCAGGATCATTAAGATAAGCCTTACCTTTGTGAAACCCTTCCAATACAAGGAAATGATTAAAATTCCAATGCAGAATCATCGGACCTTTCATACTTTTCAAAGAAGAGGGTTCTTGGCGATAGCCTTTAGCTTCCAGTCCATAGCGACGTGCTGCTTTTAAGAGATTACTAGCCTTACTACCATCACGAGAAACACCACAAGCCTGACGCAATTCCTCTAAAGCTATATATTTTCCATAATGAGCTAATATCATTGCCAGTGAAGCCGCTCCACATTCTACAGCCTCCATTTGCAAGACAGTGGGCACCCTAACTACTTTAGCTCTATTATTCATTTTCTTATCTTTATCCACAAATATTCACCACCATCTTACATTGGAAGCAATTTCTTTATATATGGTAAGACCATAGTAATAGGCCTTTTTTTACCCACTGTAACTGAACCAATACAGATTGTACCACTTTCCATATTAACCTCCGGCCCCTCTGGGGTTGACCAAGAATAACCGCTGACGGTTTTATCATTAACAATGAGTTCTACCTGTACTTCTACCGGTGCTCCCTGTCCAGAAAGTTGGCTAACCAAATCTTGATTACCAACCCTCATCAACATACTCTGGGTGCTAACAGGGTATTCAGAGACAGACACCACCTTACCCAACAAATAACCATACTCTTCTTTTTGAATAATGGTCGGAGAAATATCCGCTTCCATACCAGGTAGAATTTTTTTTCCTTGCTCAGCGGAAACATATATTATAGCCTGCAACGATTTATCCCCTTCAATTTCTCGAACTATGCTAGCTACACTTGCCCCAGCCTGAAGCAAATCTCCTTTTTTATAGTTTACTTCCAACACCCTACCATCAATACTTGAAACAATATTGTCTCCATCCTCTATTGCCCTCTGTCCTTCAGCAATTTGCGCTTGTAATTCAGTAATTACAAACTTTCGTTTATCAGCCAACTGTTGCTGCAGAGATGCCAAATTTGTCCAAGTCTGTCCCTGTTCCCCATTATCTAGTACTTGCCCTGTATCAGCTAATAGTTCCTGTACTTTTTTTTCTAAAATTCCTCGTTCCATTTCTTGCAAAGGCAAATCATTTTGAACCTGCTCTAATTCTTCACGGGACACCCCACCAAGTTCGTAGAGCTTTTCGTAATTACTAACTTTTTCCCGCAAGTTATTCTCAGCAAGCCGAGCTTTTTCCAATTGTAACCTTGCTTCAGCAAGCTCTTGCTCTGCATCAGCCTGAGCTTGCTCTACACCAGCCAGAGCCTCCCTAACTTCACTCACCAAAGCTAATACTTCTGCCCCCGTCTGAACATCAATATTTTTGTCTGGTAACTGGGGATTTTTTACGTCTAGATTTTCCAGATAGACAAGCGTTTCTTTCATCATATTTAAGGTCGTCGCTGCCTCTGATTGATCTATACGTACTAGAACATCACCTTTTTTAACTTGATCTCCAGGTTTAATACGTACATCCGTCACAAGTCCGCCAGTAACGTGTACAATGCTATATACTCCACCCTTAGATAACAAAATGCCTTGTCCATCTATCCTGGTGGCTATATTTCCAAAAATTCCCCAGATAAGTGCCGTACCCAAAACTAACCCTATCCCTATAAGAGAAAGCCAAGCTCGGGGCGATGTTACCGTAAGCATCTTATCCAGTTCTTCCGGCGATGAGAGACGATCCATCGCAACCTTTCTAAAAATATTCTGCTTCATCTCTTCTCCCCCCTAAAACTTTATTTTTCTACTACATATTCAAATTGACCATTCTGGAAAGTTTTGATAAATATTTGCCTTCCCGTCTGCCTACCTTGCTGATCAAAACCAACCTTATCAACTACGCCTTGCCATTCTTTTAGATTTCTCAACACTTCAGCAATTTTACTAGGCGCAGCACTTCCAGCCTGTTCTATAGCAAAAGCTAAAAGCTTGAGGGAATCATAACCCTGAATTGCCCAAATATTTGGTTCCTGCCCAAATTTATTTTTATATTTTTGAAAAAATATTTCAGACTCAGTATTTTTTTTAGATGGATTATAAAGGCTTACCATAGCTACACCCTCTGCATTTACTCCCAGTTGTCCAGCCAAATCAGCTACATCCAGACTATCTGACCCTATCACCGGCATAGCAGAGTTATAGGCTTTCACATTGCGAATTGTCTCTACTGCCTGAGCCACAGAAACGGCAACTAATACACCCTGGCAATCCAATGCTTGCCATTTTGCCAAAGCCCTTGCTTTCTCTTTTCCATTAGCAAAAGTAGACACACGATCAATAATACTTAGATTTATTTCTCCTGCTGCATTTTCTATAGCATCAGCTAACTCCCGACCATAAGAATTATCTTCATAATAAATGGCTAATTTTTTATATCCCTGCTCTTTAGCGTAAGTAACCATTTTTTTCGCAATTTCCTCGTCTCCCGCTATATTTTGAAACACATATTTATATCCTTTATTAGTAAGTTGAGCATTGGAAACAATGGGAGAAAACATTAAAACCCCAGCCTTCTCGTAGATGGCAGCCGCAGGCAACGTAATTTCGCTATGCCAATGACCGATTACTGCTACCACATCAAGATCACTAGCAATATTCTGGGCAACAGTCATTCCTTCGATAAAAGAACCCTGATCATCTTTTATTTCCACCCGTATTTTCCTACCTTGTAAAAGTCCTTCTTGATTGATTTCCTCTAGGGCCATATTCACTCCGTTCAAAAAGCCTGTATCCCCCTGTATCAATTCTGCTGGACCTGGCAGATTAACCACAATATCAGAGTTCTCCCTTTCAACCTTATTTTCTCTTTCTATTGCAAGATTATTTTCCGCTATACAACCACCAAGGAGCAATATGAAAGAAAGTAACAAAGAAATTTTGACAATTGTACTTTTTTTATTCATTAATTTTCCCCCTCCTCAGTTGTTGAAAACAAGCCATAGGCAAGTTGCAGTTTAGCGGCATTTTTTCTGATGTCATAACCCCGATACCCTTTAGCCAAAAGCTCTTTTTGACCCATCAGGTCTTCTGTTTCGACCCAATAAATATTTTTTGGTACTCCTTGATCTGTTTGCCTGATATTCCGAAAACCAATATATCTTAATTTACCCTCGTATTTTTCTGCGATATCAATAATTTGCATTTTCATAGATATTGTCGAAAGTATACTAGGATAATTAAAAGGCGAAACCGTATTCAGAAGGTATTCCCACCCCTCACGTTCCTGAGCTGCTTTAATCAAAAGATAACCCATTTTCCGCTGCAGGTCATTACCACGAAAAGCAGGATGAACTACCGCAGTTTCTAAATGTCCCACCCGCAAGATTTCATCCTCTTTTAATCCGATATCCCTACCCAGATTATCTTCCCGAGTACCAGGAAAGACAATACCACTAAATCCCCATAACCTACCATCGACCTCAAAGCCAATCACTAATCCATTCTCACCTAGGATTTCTTCCCATTCTCTTTCTGAAAGCCTGACAAATAAATCAGGCTGTTTTAAATGCCTGCAAACAGAATCTTGCAGTGTCAATAACTCTGGCAAGGTCTTTATATTTAGCATTCGCATATGGCCCCAATAAGTTTTATTATCAATCCTATTAATTACCTTTTCCCTCGTTAATACCACTTTCATTAATATGTTTCACCTGCCTGTTTTTTTCTTTACTAAATAACACAAAAATAAATGCAAATATAATAATTACCAAACCAACTGTTCCTGCTCCTCTGGCCAATGATACACTACCTAATATCCCGAATATTAGTGGCGCCAACATTTGTCCAAATTTGTTCACGATACTATATATACCCAGCGCTTTCCCCTCACCATAGTCCACAGTCTTTTCCAAACCTAAATAATAATTGGTATGAGACGCAGTGCCAAAGCTTTCTGCTACTCCTAAAATCACCACTGAAGCCAGCATTCCGGCCAGGTTATTTAGAAAAGCAAAAACAAACAATGCCCCTGCAGTAGCAAATAAGAGCAACCCAGTCCCTTTTCGATCTCCCAACCTCTGCACAACATAACGGCTAAGGAAGGGACCAGCATAAATAATACAAATTCCATTTAACATGATAATTCTTCCAATATGTCCAACAGAAATACCTTCACTCTCTGCAAATAAAGGAAGATAATAAGACAAATACATACTCACTACAGAAATAGGAACTAAAACAAGAAGCAAATAAGTAATTACTTTCCTATCCAACAGGAAATTCAACCATCCAGGGAAAACGGCTTTTCCTGGATTCTTTGTTTTCATTTCTTTTTTCCTTGGCGCATGTTTTGCCATAGCATTGGGTAGATAGCTCATCGCAAAAAGCAAACCCAAAAAGGCCAATATCCCCGCTATAAAAAATACCGGACCAAAACCTAGTCTATCAGCAAACATCGCCCCCGTGACAGCCCCACAGCTTATTCCAGCCAATGCTCCCGAATTCATCCCTGCAATTCCTTTCGTCCTCTCCTCTACAGTAGGAAAAACGATTATAAAAGCCCGCATCGCCATTAATATTAAACCAAACCCTATTCCAGTAATACCACGCGCTGCAATAAAAAAAATGCCACTGGAAACCAAACTGGAAATAACGTTCCCTATAGCTAAAATCACCATTCCTACAAGGAAAATAGGTTTCCAACCTCTTTCATCCACCTTTTTCCCAGCATATACAGTAGCAATTAAAGCACATAGCATTTCAGCTGAGATTGGCAGTCCTAAAGCAACTCCTTCGGGTAAACCCCAGAGAGGCTGAAACAATAACTTTTTCATCGCCAAGGGAATAAAAGCTATCGACATACTGCTAGCAGCAAATACAACAAAAGCCAAGGGACGTATTCTGCCAACATCAAGTACCTTGCCTATTTTTTCATTTTTGCTTTTATTTATTTTTTCTTCCATAAAGACAAATCCAAAAAAGGTAATTTCCACTAAAAAAAAGATTGATACAACCAATAGAGAGAGCATATCAAACACGATATTTTTTGTTTTATCTGCTATGTATTCGGCGGACAAACCCACCCATAAAACAGCTTTATTAGTATATCTATCCTCTAAAAGATTCACCCTATAAGCCATATCAGACTGATTTTTATCTATTTCTTCATTAAATCCCATCGTTTCATAAAGGGCTTTGCCTCTCTCATTTTCCAGAGCTATCCCATTGATTTCTAACATAGAATCATCCATAGTTTGCAAATATTTTTCTAAACCATAGAGTTTCTCATACGGTACGCCTTTTTCTACAACACTCTCAATATTTTTCTCCAATATCCCAGATATGGCCGACACATTTTCTTCTGCCAAATCAAGATATCCATCCCTAAAAATTTGGTAATTCAAGAAGCCATAGGCAATTTGAATTATTCCCAGCAAAATAAACACACTTTTTAATAATAGTTTTCTATTAATCTTTTCTTCTTTGCTAAGTAATTTTCCTCGCCATAACAAAGCTGCAAAGACAAGGCCTGCCAGCAAGACCAATAATCCCAAATAGACCATCAACCTACTAATATAACCTTGAGTCTTAGACCAAACCATATCATCACTAAATACAATAGTTAAATAACCTACTACCGTTTCCTCTCCATCCTTAACTGGCATAAAGATAAAATGACTACCCTTCTCCAGCAGTGAAAAATAGGACTGTTCCCCTTCTCCAACATTCTGAATTCCTTGTTCCAAATAAGAACTCCAATTTTCCTCAACAAGATTGCCTTCGGTCAAACCATAACGAAGCTCACCATCAGGCAATACTATTCCTGCCTCCCCATTTCCTTTGGTATAGTAAGTTATTTCATTTAATATATCTTTCATCCCATAATAATTTCCGATATCTTTCCCATATTTTAGGGCATATTCCATTTTTCGCACTGCTTCCTGACCTATCAGTGCATAATTTTTTACAATCGAAGCCGCGTAGTTTTGGCTAAACGAATAAATATTTAAGCCCCCAGTAAATAGCATCGTTACAATTAGTAAAATCAGAAACGAAACCAAGAGAACTTTACGCTTACTACCTATACCCATCATTTTCCCTCCTGATTTCCATCTTCTTGATCTCCAATGGTTGTATAAACTTTATCTGCAACAAGCAACAACTCAAAGGGAACTTTGTAACCAATTTTTTCGGCCACCTCAAGATTTATACTAAGACGAGGGGTACTTTCAAAAACCTGTGGTAAACTCCCAAGGTCCTCCCCCTTTAATGCTCGAATCATTGTAGAGGTCCCAAATCTACCAATATCTATAAAATCCTGCATTGTAACACTCATCAGAGCTCCATATTTAACCTCATTTTCTCCAAGTTGAGTAAATATTGGTATGTTTTTTTCATAAAAGGGAGTAAAAAGATCCTCTAGCCAGCCAGGTTGTAGGGAAGCTACTGTGACATACATCCCATCCACTGTCTCAGCAAGTTCCTGGTAGGCTTGTTGTACATCACGGTAATAGCGATCAATATCTTCCACCCCTACAGGTTCATCTACATGACGCTCTACTATGCTAAATCCTTTTTCCGCCGCCACTTTTTCAACATCGGTTAGCGCAGAAAAGCTCCGACCTGCAGCAGAATCTTCATAAACAATACCTAATTTCTTAAACTTAAAAATATCGTATGAAACAGTAACTTGTCGTTGAAAACGTCTAGTATCCATATGGGCCCAAATATTACTTCGTCCTGAATACTCCTCACTCTTTACAGTCCCTGCATTAACAGCATTACTAGTCGAAAAAACCAATACCGGCACTTTAGGTTCCCTTGCTGCTACAATAGTACCAGCGTATGTACCCATTACCAACAATACATCAACATCATCTTTTTTTTGTAAAGTATTCTGCAACTTTTCAATTTTTTCCGCCTCGACTGCAGATAAACAATAATACTGATCTTGGACAAATTCTAGATAAGGACCTATATCATTTTGCCCAAGCCATTTCCACATTTGCAGAGTATCTTCCTGCCCTTCTTGATAGGGCAAACCTTCCAATCCTGTAATCCAACCTTCTTCTTCCAGACCTTTCAATATACCATATAAGGTTCCTGCATAATTAACAAAAGATTCACTTTCACAATAGCCAACACGCCATTTTTTTCCACCGTTATCCTGTGGCAACATTTTCTGTTCTATGCTAGTTATCGCTGTTGGCTCATTTTGCGCTACTACTGCTACTGATGATGGTGGTAATAATACAAAAGATGTGGTACCCAGAATAAAAAAGCTAACCGTTATAATTAAGATACTTGATAAATACCTTTTCTTTTTCAATATCCTCCACCCCTACTTTGTAATTCGTTCTTCTGATTTTACCATTTGCATTTTTGCAGTTTCACTATATTTACGCCGTACGTTTCTATCTAGAAAACAAATACTTTCGCAATTTAGAACAGATAATCCTGCTTTCTTGGCCAATTCTTCACAGCGGATTATTTCTGAACCCTGCCGACCAATAATCACTACTTCATCACCCACTCCTACCTCAGGCAGGTTGGAAATATCCACAAGTACATGACACATACACACTTTGCCTATAACCGGGCATCTCGCTCCACGTATTAAAACCTGTCCTTCTTTCACCAATAGGTAATAGGGAATATCTCCATACCCAAATGGTAGAACTGCTATTTTTCTTCTTCCATGAAGGATATTATTACTTTGATAGCCATTTAATTCCTTTGCATGAGTTTCTACACGGAGTATACGGGTTTTTAATTCCAATACAGGTTCCAAACCAGGACAATACTTTCCTGCAAAAGAAGGC
>JBAYAL010000030.1:0-8271 GCA_041669825.1 Eubacteriales bacterium
CAACAATTCAGAACTGGGTAAAACGTGGCATTATTCAAAGTCCAGATGGTAAAAAGTATTCACCACAACAAGTTGCTAGAATCCTAATGACTCACGATTTTAAGACCTTGTTTGAATTAAAAGAGGCCAAAGAAATTATTAACTTTGGAGAGTCAATATCAGAGTTCACATTAGTTGAATTATATGAATATCATTTAGCTCTATTTAGTGAGATTGAGAAACTAACCCCAAGCCCAAATATTCTTTATGGTAGAGCATTAGAAATAATTAGAACTAAGAGAAATCCTTCAAAAGACGATATTAAGGCATCAACCTATATAACATTTTTGACATTATCTAAGTGGGCAAGTTTTACTAGGGAGCTTATTCTGAAGTGGATTGAGGCACCTTAAACGGATGTAGGCGGACTACACAGTTAAATGGTATGCCAGATGTATAAATATCTGAGTATATTGAATTTTTAAAGGAGGTATTATTTAATGGTTAAAGCTATCAAGGCAACTTTTAGGGAAACTAGACAGAATATTAGCACCAATGAAATTGAACATGCTTATATTGCTACTACTTGTACGGGGGATCAACACTGGGTAAAGAGAATTAGCACTAAGAAAGATAATGCTTTAAAGGGCGTAATGAAAGCTCATTTGGAAGAGCGTAGTAAGCAAGCTATTCAATAGAAAATCAAAGGGTTTAGACGGGAGAAAAATATTGTGTATAGCAGAGAAACTTTAAATAAGTTAAAGTAACAACTGTTGCAAGGCCCGTATCCATTTTAGTTTTAGAAAACAGTAGAACAGATAGGTCTATAAAAATAATAGATATGTTTTAAAAGGAGTGATTATTTGCAAGAGGACAAAACTATTAAAGTTGGTATCGGTTTTGCGACTGGGAGAAAGAGTTTTCAAAAGGTGTTGAGAACCTACATACACACCTGGAAGGAATCAGGGCTAGTAGGGAACAAAAGGATCAGTTTGAATCTCTTTGTAGCATATGATCTTACTTATCATAAAACTAAGATTGCAGATTATACTAGCATACATCCAGAACTAGCTGAGCAGATCGATAGTAGCATATTTATTGGAAACATATCGATAATAGAAGAAATTGACTATTTAATTCGAGAAAACGTCATAGAAGGTAATGAAGGTCGCTTGATTTTTGGTAAGGGTTATGCAGCTAAACGTAACGCAGTGTTATATAATGCAATAAAGCAGAATATGGATTATCTGCTTTTTTTGGACGATGACGAATATCCATTGGCAGTGACTAATACGCGCGATACTGCAATTTGGGGTGGCCAGGAGATTTTGACTATTCATCTTGAATATATCAATCAGGCTGATATTACTCACGGAAATCACTGTGGCTATATATCACCTATTCCCTATATTAAATTCAATGATGCTATGACTGAAACTGAATTTCGTTCTTTTATTGAGGCTATTAGCAATGATATTATTAACTGGGATACCCTGAAAAATGTTATGAAAAATGGTGGGGTAACCTACGCAGACACAAAGATATTGACTAGCGATAATGCTATAGAAGTGCCTGAAATTAACCATTCTAAATTCATTTCAGGTGCTAATCTGTGCATCAACCTTACCAATTATCGCCGCATTTTTCCATTTTACAATCCACCAGGGGCTAGAGGAGAGGATACATTTTTAAGTACCTGCCTAAGCGATCGTAAAGTTTTGCAGGTGCCATGTTATACATTTCATGACGGTTTTTCCACCTACAATGATCTTTTAGAAGGTGTTCTTCCAATTCGGTTGAAGTTTATCAAAGCTGATACAGAATTGATTACGACTCGCTTTTACAAGGCCTGTATAGGTTGGATTCGCTATAAGCCCTTATTGCTCTATATCACCAATCCGGATCAATATGAGGAAAAGATCGAAGAGATGCGGGAACAGCTTAACGAGGCGTTGCCTAAATTATGTGCATATTTCGAAAAGCCAGAGTTCGTTAAAATTTCAGCTGAATTGGATAAATATAACAGAAATGTTAAAAGACATTATCATGAATTTCTTGAAACAAAACGTATTTGGGCGAAAATCATGGAACACTTTGCGCAACATTAGAGAGTATATTACTCAAAAAAGAGCTAGAGTGTGGGTGAAATGGAAAAAAATATTTTGTTTGACGAAAGAATTAACCCAGCTTAGACACAGGCCATGTTATTATGTCTGTGTCTTTTTTGTTTAATAATAAATAAATAAAAATCCTTTATCTCCTTTTTGTAATCTCAAATGTGTAATAAATGCTAAAAAGAGTCAATTGATGTGTAGCTTACATGAATCAAGGATATTGAATTTAGAAAAAATACATAAATTATTTTTAAATATAAAATTCAAAGTAATTAAGGAAATAACAGTATGATAAATAAGCAAAGGTGTACTTAAAAAAGGATACAGATTTAAAAGAAATAGAGGGCTCTTATAAAAAAGAGCCCTCTATTTCTTGAATTAACTAGCTAAACTAGTTTTTAAAGCTTATAGGAATTTAACAATATAATTGAGAATGATAATTATAGGATAGGGGTTAAATATAAGATAAAAACATTGACTTTATTTTTAAAGGCATAGTAGAATAAAAGAGACAACTTGAATAAATTGACAAAGTTGGAATAAAAATAGAACTTATACATTTATTCCTAGAAAATAATTGAGTTTCTGGAGGTCGGATTTTGAGTATTCATAAGTATATCTTAAAACGATTGTTAATGGTTATACCTACCCTTATAGGAGTTTCATTGCTGGTATTTTTGATGATTCATATGATTCCTGGTGATCCGGCTCAGGTTATGCTTTATCCTAAAGGAACTCCTGAGGAAGTTGAAATACTTCGTCATAAATTGGGATTGGATAAACCTTTGATAACTCAATATTTTGACTGGGTAATAAATGTCCTTCATTTTAATCTTGGTTCATCAGTTAAAAGTGGGGAAACTGTAATAGCAGAAATATTTACCCGTTTTCCTGCAACAATAGAATTATCACTTGCTGCTTTAATGATCGCAGTTGTTTCAGGGATTCCTCTAGGTGTTCTGGCAGCGCGCAAAAAGAATTCAATAATAGATTATTTTTGTATCAGTATCTCACTGCTTGGGGTGTCAATACCTGTATTTTGGCTGGGGTTAATGCTGATATTTATTTTTTCGGCTACTCTTGGGATATTGCCTGTTTCGGGAAGAATTACAATGGGGGGCTCGATTGCAGATATAACTGGGTTGTATGTATTTGATTCTTTGCTTTCCGGAGACTTGAATAGTTTTGTAGATGCCTTAAGACATCTTGTCCTACCTGCCATTTCTCTGACGACTATTCCCCTTGCTCTTGTAGTGAGGATTACGCGTTCCAGTATGTTGGATGTCCTGTCCCAAGATTACATTAGGACAGCAAAAGCAAAGGGAATTCCAAATAAACTTGTTGTATACAAGCATGCCCTTAAAAATGCTCTTATTCCTGTGGTTACAGTAATTGGGCTTCAATTAGGAACTCTGTTGGGTGGAGCTATTTTAACTGAAACAGTATTTTCCTGGCCTGGAATAGGTATGTTGATCGTATCTTCTATAGGAAATAGGGATTACCCAGTTATCCAGGGAATAGTATTTGTTATTGCTTTTTTGATGATTGTGGTTAATTTGGTTGTAGATATACTCTATGCCTATATAGATCCAAGAATTAGGTACTGATTTAAATAAAAAAATTAAAGAAAAGAATATAGTCGGGTGGGTGAAAAATTACGAAAAAACAAGTTAAAGAAAAACCTCGCTCCTTTTTCGGAGAAGCTGTAAGACAGTTTAAAAAAAATAAGTTGGCGGTTATTAGTTTTTATTTGGTGTTAATAGTTATGATTTTGGGAATATTTGCCCCTTTTATAGCAACTGAAGATCCTATTACCCCTGTATTGGAAAACAAATTTCAAGCGGGATTTTGGGTAGGAAACTATAATCATTTCCTGGGAACAGATGAACTTGGAAGGGATATATTGAGCAGAATAATCTATGGAACCCGTATATCTCTAAAGGTGGGGTATATTGTTGTATTTATTACAGCAGTTTTTGGAACCTTTCTGGGAATCGTTTCTGCATATTATGGTAAGTTAGTGGATTTACTATTGATGAGAATAACAGATATTTTTCTGTCGTTTCCCCCCTTGCTATTGGCACTCGCTGTTGTAGCAGTACTGGGAACGGGATTGGAAAATGCTATGCTTGCTATATCTCTTATCTACATACCTCAGATGGCTAGGATTGTACGTGGGTCAGTACTTACGGTAAAAGAGCTTCCGTACATAGAGGCAAGTCGTGCCTTGGGAGCAAAAAACTATTGGATAATTATTGGACATATCCTTCCCAATATTTTGGCTCCTGCTGTCGTTTACCTTACCTTTTTGCTTGCTGACGCTATTTTATATACTGCTGCTTTGGGTTTTCTTGGAGTTGGAATTGACCCATCTACTCCAGAATGGGGGGCAATGCTAAGCAATGGCAGGGATTATTTGCTTATTGGTAAGTGGTGGGTAACAGCTTTCCCAGGGTTGATGATAGTAATTTCTGTGCTCTCTTTTAATCTCTTTGGTGATGGGCTCCGTGAAGCACTTGACCCCAAAATGGATTTATAGAGGAGGAAGCATAATGAAACCGATATTGGATATACAAAACCTTAAAGTGCATTTTAAAACGGATGCGGGAACAGTTCGTGCGGTTGACGGAGTTGATTTGCAGGTTAATGCAGGAGAAACTCTTGGTCTTGTCGGTGAATCAGGATGTGGCAAGAGTGTTACGTCTTTATCGATGATGAGGCTTCTATCGGAAAAAACAGACATTACAGGCAAGATATTTTTTTCCGGGGAAAATATTTTAGAAAAGTCTGAGAGGGAAATGCAGGCGATCAGGGGAAATAAAATTTCTATGATATTTCAGGATCCAATGACTTCACTTAACCCTGTATTGACCATCGCAGAACAAATTGAAGAAGTAATTAAATACCACCAGGGTGGTACCAGAAAAGATATTCAGGCCAGAGCGGTGGAAATGATGGATCTTGTTAAAATCCCTGATGGGGAAAGGAGAATTCATGAATATCCTCATCAGATGAGCGGAGGTATTAGGCAACGCATAATGATAGCGATGGCTTTGGCTTGTAAACCTGAGATGCTTATCGCTGACGAACCTACTACAGCTCTCGATGTAACCGTTCAGGCCCAGATTCTGGCTTTGATCAGGGAACTCCAGGTTCAGTTTAAAACTGCTGTATTATTGATTACTCATGACTTAGGAGTTGTTGCTCAGGTTGCGGATAAAATTGCAGTTATGTATGCAGGACAGATTGTGGAGTATGCATCTGCAAAAGAATTGTTTTATTCGCCAAAACATCCTTATACCAAAGGATTGCTTGATACTATTCCCAGAATTGACAGGGAAGATAAAGAATTGAAAGAAATAAAAGGTATGGTACCAGATTTGTCTCAGGATTTTAAAGGTTGCCGTTTTTATCCCCGTTGTCCAAAGGCAACTGACCAGTGCTGTAGAAAGGAAATAGAATTAATTGAGATAGGAAAAACAAGGGTAAGATGTTTACTTTATTCTGATAGGAGTTAAAGAAATGGACAAGGAAATAATACTTGAAGTAAAAAATCTGACGAAATATTTTCCAATTAAAAAGAGTGCTTTTTCCAAGAATAAAGAGTTTCTCAGAGCAGTTTATGATCTTAGTTTCTCTGTATGCAAAGGTGATACTTTTGCAATTGTAGGAGAAAGCGGGTGCGGAAAAACTACTACCCGCAAACTTTTGCTCAAATTGCTTGAAGCAGATAAGGGTGAAGTAATATATAAGGGTCAGGATATTTTTAAACTTGATGATAATTCTATGAGAAAACTAAGAACCAAATTGCAGGTTGTTTTTCAGGATCCTTATGCTTCTTTGGATCCTAAATGGAGAATAGGAAAAATTATTGGGGAGCCACTTGCCATACATGGTGTTGGGACCTCAAACAGACGAAGGAAACGGGTGGAAGAATTGATGGCTCTGGTAGGACTCCGCCCGGAGTATTATGATCGTTATCCCCACGAATTCAGTGGGGGACAGAGGCAGAGAATAGGAATAGCTAGGGCTTTGGCTCTCAATCCTGAAATAATTATTGCGGATGAACCTGTATCTGCACTTGATGTTTCAATTCAAGCTCAAGTACTTAATATGTTTAAAAAACTTCAGCAACAACTGGAATTGACCTACATATTTATTTCACATGATTTAAGTGTTGTAAAACATATCAGTGATCGTGTTGCAGTTATGTACCTTGGACAAATAGTAGAAATTGCTGAGACATCACTATTATTTGATAATCCGTTGCATCCTTATACTAAAGCACTTTTATCATCTATTCCGGTTCCTGACCCTTCCAAAAAAGAGGAATTAAAACTGTTGGAAGGAGAAGTTCCAAGTCCTGTGAATCCCCCGCCGGGATGTTGTTTTCATACCAGATGTGTGATGGCAGGAGGTATTTGTAAAACAGAGGAACCTAAACTGGTAGAAATAGAAAAGGGACATCAAGTAAGATGCCATTTTACTAAAGATTAAGTTTCTCATAAGTGCGAGTGTTGGAGTTTAAAACTTACAATACTTGTACAATAAAATAATATTTAAAAGGAGAGTAGAAAGTGAAAAAAAGTAGTAAATTATCTTTTATGTTGGTTATTATCCTGACAATGGCACTTGTCCTTGCGGGATGTGCTAAAACCCCTGCAGAAACTGGGGATGGAGATACGTTTATTATTGCTAGGAGTACTGATGCAGATTTAATTGATCCGGGATATGCTTATGATGAAGGAGATATCGATATTGTTTTCCATATCTTCGATGGTCTTGTCCAGTTTAAAAACGATAAGCTAGAGGTAGAACCTGCTCTGGCAACAGACTGGAGTGTATCTGATGATGGAAAAGTATGGACCTTTAATCTTCGTGAAGGCGTTAAATTTCACGATGGAACAGATTTTAAATCAGATGCAGTAGTATTAAGTTTTAAAAGGGTTATCGATGAAAACAATAAATACTACGGTAAGGTTGAAGGAGGTTGGTCCTATCTCAATTACCTTATGGGTGACATAATAGAAGATGTAGTAGCTGTTGACGATTATACTGTAGATATTAAACTAAAACAAAAATTTGCACCTTTCCTTACTTATCTGGGTTATTATTCAGAATTTATAGTCAGTCCTGCGGCACTAGAAAAATATGGTACAGAAATTGCCAAAAACCCTGTAGGTACTGGCCCATTCAAGTATAGTAACTGGAAAAAAGGTGAATATGTTGAACTTGTAGCAAATGATGATTATTGGGGGGAAATGCCAAAGATAGGCAAGCTTATTTTCAAAGTAGTCCCAGAACCGTCAACTAGGCTTATGGAATTGCAAACAGGTCAGGTTGATGCTATTAAATCTATCGATCCATCTCAGCAACAGATAATTAAAGACGATGAGAACATGGATCTGATTTCTATACCAGGAGCAAATATATTTTATGGAACAATCAATACAACAATCGAACCCTACAGCAATGAAAAAGTCAGACAAGCCTTAAATTATGCAATAGATATGGACAAACTGGTGGATGTTATATATGAAGGAGTAGGAACAAGGGCAATTAATGCACTCCCGCCTACTGTTTTCTCCTTTGACGATACTGCTGGTCCTTATGAATATAATCCTGAAAAAGCAAAGCAACTTTTGGCAGAGGCAGGATATCCAAATGGATTTGACTTGGAACTATATACATTTGTATATGCTCGTCCCTACGTCAATAAACCTGTCCAGGTTGCTGAAGTAATGAAGGCAGATCTGGAGAAGGTAGGACTTAATGTAACAATTATTAGTAATGAATGGGCTACCCATTCAGACATAATGCAAAATATGAAACATCAGGTTGCTTTAACAGGTTGGTATGATGTTCCGTATCCCAGTAATTTTTTAAAAACAATGGCTTTGGAAGGTGGATACACAGGGTATCAGCCTCAGGAGTTGATGGATCTCTCTCTTCAGGCTTTAGGAACATATGATATTGCAGAACAGGAAACGCTTTATAAAGAATTTCAGCAGAAACTTCATATAGCGGCTCCCATTATTCCTATCGCACACAATAATTATACAGCAGCTGTCAGAAGCAATGTAAAAGGTTTTGAATTAGATATTATCGGAACGGTAAGGGCTCATAAAGCATATAAAGAATAAAAATTAGTGAATGATATAAGGATTATAATAATTGA
>JBAYAL010000031.1:0-8241 GCA_041669825.1 Eubacteriales bacterium
CAAATGGTATAGCAGATAATTTAATAACTAATTTATTTGCTCATGCTGGTAAATGTAGGATCCCTATCGTTCTTTTTCCTTGTGATTCATTTTCTAAAATGAAATCTTTGACTCCAAAGGGAGAAGAAGTTTCCATATTTGTGAGAGATATTGATAGGCAAAATATTCAAAAATTGGCTAGTTGGGATGGAGTTATAATAGCTAATAATCCTGAACAATTAAAAAATCATATAGAAATTATATATAACAGCAAAAAAGTATTGGATAAATAAGCATCTAAATAGTGAAGCCGTAGGGAAAAGGGGTTGTTCAGGGTGCAGAAATACTTACTAATTACTGGAACAATTGCCCATGGCGCCTTAACTAAGGTAGCAGAAAAAATTACTAATATAAATTTAGAAATAAAATCGTTGAGATGTACTGTAGCTGCTCTTATGACAACAGATTTTATTGCTAAAGAGCTAATCCAGGAAGGTATATCGTGTGAGGGGAAAATAATTGTTATTCCAGGTTTGTGCCAGGGATCATTGGACGCTATTTTTGATACTGTAGGTTGTAAAGTGTTAAGAGGTCCAAAAGATTTAACAGATTTACCAAGTTTCTTTAAAACTGACTTAGGAGATAGTCAGGTCCATGAGAAAAAATTCACTCCTTCACCCATTAAGATCCTGGGGGAAATTGTTAATGCTCCAAATATGAGCTTAAAGCAGATTATTGAAAAGGCTTCCTATTTTAGGAACAGTGGGGCAGATATTATTGATCTCGGAGGTAGTGTAGATAGACCCTTCCCTAACTTAAAAGAAGTTATAAAAGAATTAAAAAATCAAGGCTTTAAGGTTAGTATGGATAGCCATATTAAAGAAGATATAGTTACAGCTAGTCGCTCAGGCGTAGATCTCATACTAAGTTTAAATGCGCACAATATTGAAGTAGCTGAAGAGTTGGAATGTCCAGTAGTTGTAATACCCGATGATGGTGAAGATCTTAATACTTTATATACAAGTATGGAAAAATTGGATAGATTGGGTATTTCTTATCTTGTAGATCCTATTCTACCACCTTTAACTATGGGAATAGCAAAAGGAATTAGTCGTTATGTAAAAGTGCGACAAAATTTTCCTAATTGTGAAATGTTTATGGGGTTAGGGAATGTTACCGAACTTGTTGATGCTGATAGTGTAGGAGTAAATACCTTAATGGTAGGAATTGCAGGAGAACTTGGCATTAATTACCTTCTTACCACCGAAGTGAGTTATCGTGCTCGAGGTGTTATTACGGAGATAAAATTGGCTAGGCAGCTCATTAACAGAGCGATGTTGGAAAAGAGAGTACCCAAACATTTGGATTATAGTTTACTTACAATTAAGGATCCAGTTGGTAATTCTTTTGGTAAATCAGAGCTAATAGATATGCAAAAGGTAATTAGAGATAAGAATTATCGTATCTTTGTCGATGATAAAATATATATCTTTAATAAATTAGGATTTTGGGAAGGAAATTCTGCTCAGGATATCTTCTCAAAACTTGATATTAAAGATGCAGGACACGCTTTTTATCTCGGTAAAGAGCTTGAAAAAGCAGAAATAGCTCTTTGTTTAGGTAAAAAGTATGTACAGGATACGCCTTTGCGTTGGGGCTATTTTAATAGTGAAGTATCTATAGAAAGCGAAAAGTAACGATAATGATAATTGAAACCATAATGTCTACTTTAGATGAAAATGGGAAAGTTAATTTTGCTCCGATTGGGGTACATATTGGTGATAACATGTATGATCTAGCAAAAATAAAAGAGGTAGAGTTATATCTTTACAAAGGATCTCAAACCTTTACCAATTTGTATTTGAATTTTGAAGGAGTAATTAATTTTACTAATGATATTTTAATTTTTGTAGAAACAGCGCTCTTTTCTCCTAAATTGTTGAATTCTCCGTCAAAGCTGGTTCGTTCGCCTAGGATGGTTGGGGCAAATGCTATTTTAGAATTCATTGTTTTGGATTTTGACAGTTCAGTAGAACCAGCAAGAGTGAAAGGAAAGATAAGATGTTATGAGGAATTTGACGGGTTCAAAGGGTTTTGTAGAGCTCAGGGGGCTGTGTTGGAAGCTTTAATTATGGCTACTAGGTTAGAACGTATTGCATTTCTTAAAATAGAAGAATCTTGGAACAGATGGGAGGAGATAATTTTAAAAACAGGTGGCTGGAAGGAGCAGGAGGCTTTAAAGAGAATAAAAGAATATTTAATCCAGAAGGGGATTAAAGGATTGTTATAAAACTAAAAAAATACATAGCTAGTTATAAAACTAGTTTAAATAATTAAGGAGGGTAAATATGAAAAAAATCTTAATTCATTTGGAATCAGATCCTAAGGCGAGTGTTTTTGATCAAATAGCTGCTTATGATGCAGGTGTTGATCAAATAATTCCTTATGGGGGAGTTCAACCAGGATTGGAACTTTCTGGTCTGGTTTATGGAGGAATGTTTACTAGGGGTGGAGACGAACTAAAAAACACTGCAATTTTTATTGGCGGGACTGATTTCGCTAAAGCTCAAGTACTTATGAAAAAGGTACAAAAATTGTTTTTTGGGCCTGTTAGATTATCAGTAATGCTTGATGCTAATGGTTCTAATACAACAGCTGCTGCCCTAGTTCATAAAATTGTTCACGGAAGAGATGTAAAAGGAAAAAAAGTATTGGTAATGGGGGGAACTGGTCCGGTCGGAATAAGAGCAGCTATACTTTTAGCAAAAGAGGGTTGTGAAGTTTATCTTTCTTCAAGAGAAAGACCTGATGAAATTCCAGCAGAAATCTGGAAAACTGTTCAGCAGATATGTAATGAAATTGAGGAAACCTATGGAGTTAAGATCAATCCTGCTGAGATAAGCAATAATGAAGACGCTAAAAGAGTTTTGGCTCAGGGAATGAATATCGTGGCTTGTTGTGGTGCTCCAGGAAGTCAAATACTTGACAAAGAAGTGTGGATGAATGCTCCTTCTCTGGAAATAATTACCGATATTAACGCTGTCAATCCTTTAGGTGTAGAAGGAATAAAAGTATCAGATAATGCTAAAGAAAGAGAAGGAAAGATTTTATATGGAGCAATAGCTATAGGAAATTTCAAAATGAAAATACATCGTGCTGCTATTCAAAGTCTATTTAAAGATAATAATCAAATCTTAGATTTTGATTCAATGTATGAGATAGCCAAACAAATGGAGGAATAGTATGTTTCTTCTTGTCGGAGCTAGTGTAAGAGCACTTATGGAATCGGCTGTAGAATCAGGTTATGGAGTTGCAGGAATAGATTTTTTTGGTGATGTGGATGCTCTATGGCAAGGTAATACCATTTGTTTAAAAGACTTAGGTAAAAAATTGACAGTGAAAGATTTATTGGAAGTTGCGAGAATAATGCCTTGTGATGGTTTGGTATATGCTTCAGGTCCCGAAAACACCCCGGAGGAATTATGTTATTGGGAAAATAAAGGATTGCTTCGGGGCAATGGGACCTCGGTTCTAAAAAATGTTCGTAACCCTTGGAAACTTAGGCAATGTTTAGAAGAAATAAATGTTAAGATGCCACGATTCTGTTCTGTTGAAGAGTGGGGAAAAAGAGCAATAAGTGGTAAATGGCTTTTAAAATCGCTTAAAAGAGGCGGGGGACACGGAATTATTGAACTGCCAGAAAAAAAAAATGATGTTGAGGAATTGTTTTTGGGGTTAAATGATTTTAATCAATATATTATACAAGAATATATTGAAGGGATATTGGGTTCGGTTACTTTTTTAGCCAATGGACAGGAGTCAGTAGTTTTAGGTACTAGTCGGCAACTAGTCGGCAAAGGTGGAGGGGTTAGGTCATTTCTTTATCAAGGGAATATCGTTCCTTTAGATATAAAAGGTATATTAGGTTTAAATTATTTTGAGAAGAAAATTACAGAAATGGTTAAACATCTTACTAGTACTTTTGGATTAAAAGGAATTAATACTGTGGATTTTATTCTTAATTCTGAAGGAATCTGGGTTCTAGAAGTCAATCCTCGTTGGTCAGCATCAGTAGAATTAATCGAAAAATATCTGGGAAAAAGGTTTTTCAAATATCATCTTAAAGGATGTATGGAAGAAAAATTACCTGATGTTTTCCCAGTGAAATTTTCATTAGATACTGAGTCTGAAGATTGTTATCCAAAATTAGAAAATAATAGTGTTTGGAAATTTTTAGGAAAAACTATAGTTTATTCTGAAAATACTTTCCTAGTAAAGGGCAAAAAAGAGGAAGAATTTCATTATCTATATGGTCAGGGAGTAAGGGATATTCCTCAGGTAGGAACGATTATAGAAAAGGGTCAGCCAATATGTACGGTAATAGCAAAAGGGTCTGGAGATCAGGATTGTTTACTAAGGTTACAGGAAAAAGCTCAATTGGTTAATCAGTTTTTTGGTTAGATAGAAACTGTATTATAGGTTAAGCAAAAATACTATTTGGTAAAGGGGGAAAGCCCTAATGAGTGAGATATCAGGAGTATTAATTACTGTTCGTACGAGTCGTCAGGGAGCAGCTATGGAAATGGGGAAATTTTCCGAAGATTATATACAGGAAATTTCTTCTTTATCCATCAGTCCAGAAGATTATGCTTTACTGAATTTGACTAAGGATAACAAAGCTATTCTAAAAAGTCCATTTGGAGAAATTACAGTAACTTGTCGTCCGACCGAAGGACCTGAAGGAGTTTTCTTTCTTCCACTTGGACCTTTAGCTAATCAGTTAATTGGCGGAGAAACACATGGGACAGGCGTTCCGGATTTCAAAGAAATTCCTGTGACCATTATCCCAGCTTAATTAAGAAAGCTGTATATAGCAGAGTTTAATTTTATACAGCTTTAGAGGATTAGTTGATTTCCCTCATCCATTGGATTTCTTTCATTGGAATCTGTACAGGAGAGAGTTATGGGTAAAAATAGATATTTATTATTATAACTTTCTTCCTCTTAGAACAGTGGAAATCAGTTAATTGGTTATTAATAATTAAAATTATGTTATAAACCAAATGAAAATTTTAACTGAAAAGGGGGAAAGGAAAATGGCCATAACAGAGCACAAAGATGTAGTTTGTACTTTTTGCGGAAGTTTATGCGATGATCTTGTGGTAGAAGTAGAAGACAATAAAATAACCAAAATTAAAAACGTTTGTAAAATCGGACGCAACAGATTAATGCATTCTCAATTGGATTATGCGCCTCTTAAGGTTAATGGACAAGAAGCTTCATTAAATGACGCTTATGATGAGGCTGCTCGTATTCTTACTGAGGCCAAAGCACCTCTAATTTATGGTTTAAGTAGTACAACTTGTGAGGCTAATAGAGAGGCTATTGAACTAACAGAAATTCTTAAAGGATTAATCGACAATCCATCCTCATACTGTCACGGACCTGGGGTCCTTGCTCGCCAATTTGTTGGTATGCCTAGTTGTACTTTAGGCGAAATTAAAAATAGGTCTGATCTTATTATTGTTTGGGGAGCAAATCCGATGGAGTCCCATATGCGGCATTTTAGCAAATATTCGGTAATGGCTAAAGGAATGTATACTCCAGAAGGACGAAAAGGACGAAAAGTTGTTGTAATTGATGTAAGACCTACACCAAGCTCTAAAACCGCAGATATGTTTATTCAGGTAACTCCTGGTCATGATTTTGAAATTGCTTCTGTTCTCAGAGCAATGCTTAAAGGTCTTAGACTTGAGGGATTAGATGACGATAGCTTAGTTGGTGGAGTTCCACTTTCTAGATGGAAGGAATTTATTGAACTAATAAAAGCCAGCCATTATGGTGTTGTTATGTTTGGAATTGGTTTAACCCAAAGTAAAGGGAAGGATTTGAATATAGAGCAGATCATAACCTTGGTTGACGAGATCAATAAATTTACTCGCTTTTATATAATGCCAATGCGTGGTCATGCTAATGTAAATGGTTGTAATCAAGTTTTATCCTGGCAGGCCGGTTATCCCCTGGCTGTCAGTTATAATAAGGGATACCCTCGTTTTAATCCAGGAGAATTTAGTGTGGTAGATATGCTAAATCGTAAAGACGTCGATGCTGCTTTAATTATTGCCACTGACCCTGGTGCTCATTTACCTAAATCAGCGGTGGATTACCTTAAAAGTATTCCAACCATCGTAGTAGAACCTACAAGGAATTTATCAACTCCCTGGGCAAATGTGGTTATTCCGGTAGCTCCTGCTGGGGTAGGTGTGGAAGGAACGTATTATCGCATGGATAATGTTCCTCTACGTCTTAAAAAGCTGGTGGATTTTCCCTATCCTTCGGATGTTGAAGTTTTACGTGCTATAAAGGAGAGAGTAAGCCATGTTAAAAATAATTAACGGACAGGTTTATGATCCAACTAATGGAGTGAGGGGAGAAGTTAGGGATATATTTATTGAAAATGGCAAGATTGTTAAACCTTCCTCACTTTCTCAAGCAGATGAAATAATTGATGCTTCAGGCTGTGTTGTTATGCCAGGTGGAGTAGAGATTCATAGTCACATTGCAGGTCCAAAAGTAAATAGTGCACGCAGTATGTGTCCAGAAGATCACTACGATCATTTTAAAGGAAGTACAAGTGTAAGTCGTTCCGGAACAGGCTATACGGTTCCAACTACTTATTTGACAGGTTATTTGTATTCTCAACTAGGTTATACGACAGCTTTTGAAGCAGCTGTACCAGTATTAGAAGCCCGTCATGCCCATGAAGAATTAAATGATACTCCTATGTTGGATTCAGGAATGTATACGTTGATGGGCAATAATTATATGATTATGAAAATATTAAATGAAAAAGATGATATAGGTCGTAGAGAACGTCTTCGGGATATGATTACTTGGCTTTTGACAAGCAGTAGGGGTTATTCAGTCAAAGTAGTAAATCCTGGAGGTGTTGAAAGCTGGAAATGGAATCAGGGTGGAGTAGATTTGGATACACCTGTACCTCCTTTTGGAATTACACCTAGAAAGATATTGTTAGAATTAGTAAAAGGTGTGGAAGGACTTAAATTACCCCATTCTCTCCATCTTCATGCTAATCATTTGGGAGAAGTAGGAAATTACAAAACTACTTTGGAGACTATGCATACGTTAGAAGGATTAAGAACCCATTTTACTCATATGCAATTTCATTCCTATGGAATTACCAAAAATAATGGTATAAAATCTGCAGCCAGAGAAATTGCTGACTGTTTGAATGAACATCCTGAATTTACCTGTGATGCAGGGCAGATTGTTTTCGGGCCGGTTACAACAATGACAGCAGATTCGCCTATGCAATTCAGACTCCATCAAATGACAGGTAACAAATGGATTAACACAGATGTTGAAATGGAAACTGGATCGGGAATTGTTCCAATGAGATATAGTCCTTCCGTTCTATTCAATGCTGTTCAGTGGTGCATTGGGTTGGAATTACTTCTTTTGGTAAAAAATCCTTGGCAAATTGTTTTAACTACAGATAATCCTAATGCAGGTCCATTTATAGCTTATCCTAGTATTATTAAATTATTGATGGATAAGGATTATAGAAAAGCCATGATAGAACAGCTCCATCCTAAGGCTGTTCGTTACACTAACCTGAAAGATATAGAGCGGGAGTACACTATGGAAGAAATTGCAATAATTACCCGTTCAGCTCCGGCCAAAATATTGGGATTGTCTCAAAAAGGGAACTTAAAAATTGGTGCTGATGCAGATGTTGCTATCTATAAGCTTCAAAAAGATAAAGAAAAAATGTTTGCACAAGCCAAATATGTCTTAAAAGATGGAAGAGTAGTCTTAAAAGATGGTCAAATCGTAAAAAGTATTCTTGGTAGAAGGTTTGTAGTAGAGCCGGATGGTTGTAAGACTCTTCTCCCAGATATGGTCGAAGATTTTAATAATTATTATTCTGTGCAATTATCTAACTTTGCTGTTCAGGATGATTATCTTTTGCGTTCGGAGGTGATATCATGCGGTTAAATGGTGTGGAAATTGAAGATACATTTGCTGAAGCTTTTTCTATGCGTGCTACCCGTTTGACAGTAACAGGAATAAATGATACCTGGGCTAAACATGCAGCGTCAGCAGTGACTGGTTTTTCTACCTCTGTGATTGGATGTGGAGTTGAAGCGGGGATCGAAGGTAAATCTCTTAATTCGCCTGATGGTAGACCTGGCATTGATTGTTTATTTTTCGCTCCTTCTAAAGGTGAATTAGAAAAGA
>JBAYAL010000032.1:0-8212 GCA_041669825.1 Eubacteriales bacterium
GAGCTTAGAAAAGAAATGGAAAACTTAGGTTGCCAAGTAAACGAGATTAAAGGAGTTAATTATCACATTCTGGGGTTAATAGGCAACACTAGCAGTATTGACAAAGATCTAATTAAATCCAAAAGAAACGTAGAAAAAGTTATGAATGTCCAAGAACCATACAAGAAGGCCAATAGATTATTTCATCCTCAAGATACTATTGTAGAAGTATGTGGAAGAAAAATCGGAGGAGGAAATTTTGCGGTTATTGCCGGTCCTTGTTCAGTTGAGAGTGAAGATCAGTTAACTACTATTGCTGAGGCAATAAAAAAAGCTGGGGCAGGGTTTCTAAGAGGAGGAGCATATAAGCCCAGATCGTCACCGTATAGTTTTCAAGGAATGAGAGAAGAGGGATTAGATCTTCTGAAAATAGCTAGAGCGAAGACAGGCCTGCCCATAGTATCAGAACTCATGTCTACTGACCAGCTTGATCTATTTGTAGAAAATGTTGATGTGATTCAAATTGGAGCAAGAAATATGCAAAACTTTGAGTTATTGAAAGAAGTAGGTAAGACTAATAAGCCTATAGTATTAAAAAGAGGATTGTCAGCTACAATAGAGGAACTTTTGTTATCTTCGGAGTATATCCTTGCCCAGGGAAATGAAAATGTTATTCTCTGCGAGAGAGGAATAAGGACTTTTGAAAAATTTACTAGAAATACTTTGGATTTAAGTGCAATTCCGGTAATAAAGAAATTAAGTCATTTGCCTGTTATAGTGGATCCAAGTCATGCAAGTGGTTTATGGTGGTTAGTTCAGCCTATGGCAAAAGCAGCGATGGTGGTGGGAGCTGACGGATTGATGATAGAAGTTCATAATGATCCTGAACATGCGAAATGTGATGGACAACAATCTATAAAACCAGATAGATTTGTAGCATTAATGGAAGAGCTGAAAGTATTGGCTGGTATTGAGGGTAAAAAAATATAAGCGTTGTAGGAGTTGGATGAATTGGGGTTTAATGTTACGGTAGTTGGGCTGGGCTTGATAGGAGGTTCTTTTAGCTTGGCCTTGAGAGAATTAAAACCAAAAAATATTTGGGGAGTGGATATTGATCAGGGTGTGCTTGAAAAGGCAGAGAAGAAGGGGATTGTTGACAAAGGGTTTGTTAATCCCAGTATACCTTTGCAGGATTCTGATTTAGTAATAATTTGTTTGTATCCGGAACTAACAGTAAAGTTTATGAGAGACAATATATTTAGTTTTAAGTCGGGTGCAATTATCACAGATACTTCGGGAATTAAGAATAAAGTAATAGATGATATACAATCATTTTTGCCAGACAACCTCGATTTTGTGTCTGGTCATCCTCTAGCAGGTAGGGAATATAAAGGTCTCGATCTGGCTTCAAAAGAGATTTTCAGGGGCGCAAACTATATTATTACACCTACCAAAAAGAATATAGAAGAAAATATTGTTTTTGTAGAAGAAATGCTTCGAAAGATGGGGTGTGAAAAGGTAACAAGGGTAAAAGCGGAGGAACATGATAAAATTATTGCTTTTACAAGTCAGCTTCCCCATATAATTGCCTCAGCTATGATAAATAGTGTAGAAAATGAAAACGTTTTAGACTTTATGGGTGGAAGCTTTAAGGATATGACTAGGGTAGCTAGAGTAAATGTGCCTCTCTGGACTGAACTTTTAATAGAAAATAGGGAAAATATATTAGGAAAGATAGATATATTTGAAAAAAATATTACACTCCTCAAAAATGCCATAAATAATAGAGATGAAGAAGAGCTGAGTTATCTTTTGGAAAAAGGCTGTGAAGGTAGGGGGAAATTATCATAAACGCTTATTCATTGGAAGTGAATTTGGGTGACAGGAGTTATCCGATAATTATACAAAAAGGGCTTCTCGATAAAATAGGTGGAAGTCTTAAAGAAAAATATATTGGAGAAAAGATTGCTGTAATAACGGATAGAAATGTTGGCAGACTCTACGCGAGAAGACTTGAAGATACTCTTGTGGAGAATGGATTTAAAGTGAAGATTATTACAGTAGAACCGGGGGAAAAGAGTAAGTCCATTGCAGTGTTGACAGATATTTGGAATGAACTTTTAGATTTTGAAATAACCAGAGGAGATATGATTATGACCTTGGGAGGAGGTGTAGCTGGAGATTTGGGTGGGTTTGCTGCTTCCACTCTTTTGCGAGGGATTCCCTTTGTTCAAGTTCCAACATCTCTTTTAGCTCAGATAGATAGTAGTATTGGAGGTAAAACAGCAATAAATTTACCCAAAGGGAAAAATCTTGTGGGAAGTTTTTACCAGCCTGAAATAGTGTTTATTGATCCGGATCTTTTAACAACTCTTGAAAGTAGATTTTTTCGGGATGGCATGGCAGAAGTGATTAAATATGGATGTATTCGGAATAAAGAGTTGTTTGATTATCTTGTTGGGTGTGAAAATGAGGAAGAAACTTTTGAGAACATTGAAAGAGTTATACATGATTGTTGTAAAATTAAAAAAGAAATAGTAGAAAGAGACGAAATGGATCTGGGGGAAAGAATGCTTCTTAACTTTGGGCATACTATGGGACATGCGTTGGAGAAATATTTTGGATTTAATAAATATACTCACGGAGAAGCAGTGGCTGTGGGAATGTACCATATTACTAGAAAAACTGAGGAACTAGGTATTACTGAAAAAAGGACTTCAGAAAGAATCAAAAATCTTCTTGAAAAATATTCACTTCCTTTTGAAATGCCTGAGGCAGATAAGGATGAATTATTAAAGACAATTGGTTTTGATAAAAAAAACAAAGGGAAAAATATTGATATAATAATGCTTAAAAAAATTGGAGATAGCTTTATTAAGAAAATTCCTAAAGAAGAGGTTCACAAATATTTTTAAACGTTGTTAATGGAAAGGGGTTTGTTTTTTGAAAAAGATAGTAATCACTCCTGCAAATTTAAAGGGTGTTCTTTCGATACCCCCATCCAAAAGTATTAGTCATAGAGCTCTTATCTGTGCAGGTTTGGCTGAAGGGGAAAGTTTAATTGATAATATCATTTTTTCAGAAGATATTTGTGCTACGCTGGAAGGAATGCAATCTCTAGGAGTGAAAACAGAAAAAGTGTTGAACAGTGTTATAGGTTCTCCAGGAAGTGTTAAAGTGAAAGGGTCCTGGCCGCTTCATAAGGCAGGGGAGGTAATAGATTGTGGAGAATCTGGTTCAACATTGAGGTTTTTGATTCCGCTGGCAGGTCTTACTGGAGAAGAAATAGTATTTACTGGTAGGGGAAGACTTGTAGAGAGACCTTTAGAAACATATTACAAATTATTTAGGGAACAAAGTATTGATTTTAGCAATTATGCTGGACATCTTCCGCTTAAGGTTAGAGGTTTGTTAAAATCAGGTGATTATAGAATAAAGGGGAACATTAGTTCTCAATTTATCACAGGGCTTATGTTTTTACTTCCGCAGCTTGAGAAAGATTCTAGAATTTTAATAACAGATAAGCTGGAATCCAAAGGATATGTAGATTTGACAATCGATGTTCTTAAAAAGTATTCAGTAGATATTATTAACAATGACTACAGTGAATTTATAATAAAGGGAAATCAGAAATACTTAAGTACAGATTATAGGGTTGAGGGAGATTTTTCCCAGGCTTCATTTTGGATTGTCGCAGGAGGGCTGGGTGGAAATATAGAATGCAAGGATATTAACATTTCGTCACTGCAGGGGGATAGAGTAATAATTGACATTGCTAAGAAAATGGGTATGAATATTATTGAATCAGGAGATTCGTTAATTATAAAATCATCAGAAACCAGAGGAGTAGAGATAGATGCCTCTCAGTGTCCCGATTTGGTGCCTGTTCTAGCTGTACTAGGGGCGCTTAGCAGTGGAACGACTAGGATATTTAATGCTAAAAGATTAAAAATAAAAGAGTCAGATAGACTTAAAGCAATTGCAACTGAACTAAATAAGCTGGGGGCAGATGTGCAAGAATTAGCAGATGGGCTTATCATTGAGGGAAGGGAAAAACTACGGGGAGGTATAGTTGATAGCTGGAATGATCATAGAATAGCAATGGCTTTGGCTGTGGCTTCAGTGAAGTGTACCAGTCCTGTAGTAATTACAAATAGTTCTGTTGTGAAAAAATCATATCCTCATTTTTGGAGTGATTTTGAAAAGCTAGGAGGAAAAGTTGATGAGCGGAGTATGGGGTGAAAATATCAATCTTTCCATTTTTGGAGAATCTCACGGTAAGGGGATAGGGGTTATTATTGGAGGTCTCTCAGCAGGGGTGGAATTAGATATTGATTTGATAAACAAGGAAATGAGCAGAAGAGCTCCGGGTAAAAATCAATTTTCAACTTCTAGGAAAGAGTGTGACAAGTTTGAAATCATCAGTGGATATTTTAATAATCGGACAACAGGTTCGCCACTTTGTGTAGTAATAAATAATACTTCTCAAAGGTCAAAAGACTATGAAGCTATGAAAGATATCATTCGTCCTGGACATGCCGATTATACAGGGAAAATAAAATACTTAGGGTTTAACGACTATAGGGGCGGAGGGCATTTTTCTGGTAGGCTTACAGCACCTTTAGTCTTTGCCGGAGCTATTGCCAGACAACTATTAGAAAAAAGAAGCATTATAATAGGAAGTCACATTTTACACATAGGTAAAATACATGATGATTTTTTTGATTATGTAAAGATAAATGATGATATGTTTAGAAAATTAAAATTGAGGGATTTTCCAGTTATTGATATAGAAAAAGGTGAGGAAATGAGAGAACAAATTCTTGCTGTAAAAGAAGAAAAAGATTCTCTTGGGGGAATTGTTGAAACTGCTGTTCTTAATCTTCCGCCAGGAGTGGGAGCACCATTTTTTGATTCAGTGGAAAGTAAAATAGCTCATTTGCTTTTTTCTATTCCTGCGGTAAAAGGCGTAGAGTTTGGAGCAGGTTTTTCTCTGGCCAGTATGAAAGGTTCAGAGGCAAATGATCCTTTTATTATTCAAAATGATGAAGTAAAAACTGAGACGAATAATAATGGTGGAATTTTGGGAGGAATAACAAACGGAATGCCTCTCATATTCAGGACAGCATTTAAACCTACACCGTCGATTGGCAGACTTCAAAAAACAGTTGATGTAGCAAAAAAAACGAATATTGATCTTGAGATCGAAGGCAGGCATGATCCCTGTATTGTGCCCAGGGCAGTTCCTGTAGTTGAGGCAGCTGCGATGCTTGCCCTACTGGATTTGTTAATGGAAAAGGAAGGGAAAGCATGGATGATTTGAACGATCTGAGAATAAGAATAGATGAAGTTGACAGGGAAATGATAAGGTTATTAGAGGAAAGAATGGCTGTATCAATTAAAATTGGTAATTATAAAATAGCAAATAATCTTCCTGTTTTGGATAGAAGAAGAGAAAAGCTAGTTATTTCGAAAAATTTGTCCTTTCTTAAAAATATGGAATTCAAGGATGAAGCTGAGTTTTTTATTAATTGTATGATGGAATTAAGTAAGAACGCCCAGAAAAAATTGGGTACTAAAGCATTTAATCAAAAAGAATATAGCGGAAAAATGATCAAAGAAGGTATAGCTTACAAACAAAAAGAAGTAACTGTCGGTTTTCAGGGTGTTCTTGGTTCATTTAGCGAACAGGCTTTGCACGAGTATTTTAGCGAAGAAGTAAAAACCAAAAATCTTGCTGAATTTGAAGATGTTTTCCAATCTCTTCAAAATGAAGAAATAGATTATGGCATTATTCCCATTGCCAATTCTTCAACAGGAGGAATAGCAGAGGTCTATGATTTATTGAGAAGATATGGCTTTTTTATTATAGGGGAGAGGATTA
Source organism: Eubacteriales bacterium (assembly GCA_041669825.1). GTDB lineage: Bacteria > Bacillota > Desulfitobacteriia > Desulfitobacteriales > Syntrophobotulaceae > JBAYAL01. The sequence continues at coordinate 5,864 of JBAYAL010000032.1, forward strand.
TTAAAGTTGATCATCACCTTTTGGGAGTTAAGGGTGCAAGGATTGAAGACATTACGGAAGTTTATTCTCATTCTCAGGGTTTTCAGCAGTGTAGCGAATTTTTCAGAGAATATCCAGACTGGAAACTGATTCCTTACAAAAATACTGCGGTAAGCGCTAGAATGATTAGTGAGGAGAATAACTCGGAAAAAGCGGCTGTAGCTGGAAAAAGAGCTGCAGAAATATATAATCTTGAAATTATAAAGGAGGTTATCAATAATAATCCACAAAATTTTACTAGATTTATAATTATTAGTAGTACTATGGGTGTCACAAAAAAAAGCAATAAAATAAGCATCATGGTTTCCATACCTCATAAACCTGGAGCACTACATGATGTTTTGAGTCCTTTTGCTGAAAATAAGTTAAATATGTTAAAAATTGAATCAAGACCCATTGCAGAAAAGTCATGGGAGTACTTCTTTTTTATTGATTTTGAAGGAAGTCTAAATGATAATAATGTTGTAAATGCTATAGAGAAAATTCAAGAAAACTGCAACTATTTTCAACTACTAGGTAATTATGAGCGACATGAAATTTAATGATTCACAAAATGTAATCGATCTTAATACAAAATTAGAGTTTTCTATAATAATTACAGCTATTTTAGGAATAATAATTGTGTAGATGATTTATTGTAAGCAATAAAAAATATTTTAAAAAGGAGGATGTTTATATGAGTCTATTCCAAAAAATAGCTCTTGCTTTGGTAATTGTCGGAGCTGTAAACTGGGGGCTTATCGGCTTTTTCGAATATGATCTTGTTGCTGCTATTTTTGGTGGTGCAAGTACAGCTATTGCGCGTACAGTATATGCACTTGTAGGTATTAGTGGATTATATGCAATTACTCTTTTGTTTAAACCTTCAGAAGAATATGAGACACGTAGGATGCAGCCTACATCATAACTAAGTAAAAAGGGAGTGTGAAATCAGCAATAGTAGCAGTTGATTTTACACTCCTTTTTGTAATTTTCTCTGAATTATTAATAATAGCAAAAAATTAATTTAACAAAAACCACGCTTTGAAGACTTGACAAAATCAAAAAAGCATTTTTCAGGTCCTTTGGGAGGCTTTTCTTTTAGGTAAGCAAGATAAAAATGGGATTCAAATTTTTTGTCTTCGATTGTTATTATTTTTAAAGACTTAGTTGCAAGTTCTTGTTTAATAGATAATTCAGGGAGGAAGGCAAAGCCTTTTCCTGAGAGAACAGCAGATTTGATAGCTTCTGTAGAGCATAATTCCAAAACAATATTCATTTGATTTAAGTCTAAATTTTCTTTTATAAGATTTTCTTCAATACATTGACGGGTTCCAGACCCTTTTTCCCTTACAATTAATGGTAATTTCGTTAATTGTTCTAGAGTAACACTGATATTATTATTAACGTTTTTACATACTAAGTAGAGGTGGCTAGAAGTAATTTTTTCAGTATATATATCATTTACCTTTGGATTGCCGTGTATAATTCCGATTTTAGTATTATTATTTAATAAATTAGTAATAACATTTTTCGAATTTGTAATATCCAAAAGAATCTTAATATTCGGATTTTTATTCTTAAATGTATAGAGACTGCAGGGTAGAGCATATGATCCAACGGTAGTACAGGAACTAACAACCATTTCCTGCACATTGTTTTTAAGAGAGTCAAGATCATGATGAATATTTTTTTGAATGGAAAGGAGAGAAACAGCGTAGTCATAAACAATCCTGCCGGCATCGGTGAGCTCGACACCCTTATTGCTACGGATAAGTAAAAGAAAACCTAATTCTTTTTCTAATGCTTGTAGCTGAATACTAACTCCAGGTTGGGACATGTGAAGAATTTTAGCAGCCTTAGATATACTGTTTTCGTTAATAGATGTATAAAAAGTTTTCAAATAGTCCAGATTCATTTTATCACCTCTTAATATATAAATAAAAAGAATAAAATAATGAAATTTTTAATAAGGTATGTAAAGTAGGAAAATTTTGATAATTATTATTATATTATAAATTATAACATTGAAATAAGAATTAGTATATAAGTCGAATAATGTAAAATATTATCCTTTTAAATAAATAGAAAATTTAATAATAAAAAATATCCTATTATGAATTGGGGGTGAATTATATTTTTCTTCTTTGCTCAATATAGTACAAAAATAATTAATCATTCTAAAATATATAATATGAATTTAGAATATTATATGGTTAGGAGGTCTAAAACTCATTTTACAGAAATTACATACTATGTACGCTTATGATGAGAAGTATCAGTGCTTATATATTGTATATTTAAGAGGTAAAAGCTATTTTTGGCACTTAA
>JBAYAL010000033.1:0-8174 GCA_041669825.1 Eubacteriales bacterium
AGATGGCGATAACGCAATTAGCAAGCGTATGATTTATGGTGGAGCTGCTTTTCGAACAGAAAAATTATTGTCTAAGACAGTTGTAGTTACTCTCGGTGTTGGGGTGTTTGAAGCATTGGCAGAAGATGCAACTCGCAATGGTATGGTGACAGAGATTACAGACGTGCCTGCATCGAAGATTAAGCGGGTTGAGAGTCATGAAAAGAATGAAGCAGTGGTTAATTTGGCTACCGCTAAACGTTTGGTAGATGTTGGCCGAGGTTTTGCGAAGGAAGAGGATCTTGAGCTTGGCAGAAAGGTAGCTTCCCTTATCGGGGCAGATGTAGGATGTTCTCGCCCTGTGGCAGAAGGAAACGGATGGATGCCCAAATCTTCTTATATTGGAGTTACCGGTGTAATCATAAAACCTGAGCTGTGTTTTATGATGGGAATTTCAGGGCAGGTTCAGCATCTTGTAGGAATTAACCAGTCTAAGACGGTGGTGGCTATTAACAAAGACAAGAATGCACCTATCTTCAAGCATGTTGATTTTGGTGTTGTAGGGGATATGTATAAGATATTGCCGAGATTGATTGAACGGCTTTCAGCTATATAAAGTAAGCAAATTTGGTTCTTGGGCAAAATTATAATTTAAAGATTACTTTGCTCAAGAACCTCAATAAGGTTCTCGATTTGTATCTTGCAGAAGGTTTGAAATTATTAGATTATTACTTAGGTTTGTGACTAAGAGAACATTTGGGTAGGAACATTTTTTTAAAGTAGCATTTTCATTAGTATTTTTATAATGTAGTCAGAAGCGAATAATAAAACTCTAATAGTGTTTTATTATTCGAATTACTTATATGGGTTTATTACAGTCATTCTCACTAATAAAACAAATAAATAAGTAAGAAAATTACAATGGGTTAAGTGTTATAAGTAGATGTTGTCTCATGGATATACAATATATAGACATTTAGACTTCTAATCATAAGCATATATTGTATGTGATTTTTGCAAAATAGGCTTTTGATATCCTAATCTTACAATATTATATTAAAAGATTAGGTACTGATTAATGGGGTTGTTTTAGATAAAAAATATTTTGTTGTTTATTAATGGATGAATCTCAAGAATAAAGCTAATGTATTTTGAGAATTTATTTGGGAATTATAAATAAGAAATAAATATTTGAACATCTCGTCCTTACTTGAAATTAGGATTTCATAAAGAATAATCATTAGGGTAATTTCGCCGTAATGATGCAGACTATAAATAACTTTTTGAATTTGAAAAAAACTGAACTTTTTATATAAAAAATACTGAAAACATTTCTGGGTTATATAATTTGAGAAATTTTCACTAATGTAAGCTACTTGAATTTAAAAATCTACAATGTAATTAGAGGTGTTTAATGTGGTTGATATCGTTGGAAACAAGACTTTGCGGGACTTGTGGGATGAGGTGGCTAGAACGTGCTCCAAAAAGCTCTTTCTGGTGTTTGAGGATTGTAACGATAATGTAAGTGAATTCACATATGGTGAATTTAATAAAAAAATAAATAGAACGGCCAATTTTTTTATTGATCTAGGGGTGCAGAAGGGTGACCTGGTGGCGGTACAGCTGTTCAACAGTCCCGAATTTTTGATGTGTTGGTTTGGACTGGCCAAAATAGGGGCAGTTTTGGTGCCACTAAATGTGCATTATAAATGCGAAGAGAGTCTATATATTATAAATAAATGCAACATCAAGAGTATTGTTGTTGAAGAAGAATTTCTGTCGATGTATGCAGGAAATGATGTTGCTGAAGGGGTCTTGTTTAAAAATATTATATTGGCAAGAAACAAACAGGAGCATCCTAATGTTCTTGGATTTGAAACAGCTATTGAAAATCAGCCCGAGGAGATAAAAGAGATTCGTCCGCTAAGCAGTGATGATCCAATAGAAATTTTGTTCACATCGGGTACAACAGCAAGACCAAAGGGTGCAGTAGTAACTCATTGTAATGCGGTATATGCGGGTATTTTTCATATGTATCAGTGTGGTTTAAAACATGAGGATCGCTTTTTATCAGCTATGCCTGGATTCCATATTGATTTTCAGTTTATGGCAACTTTGACGGTATTGACTGTAGGTGCAACACTGGTGATGGAGGAACGCTATAGTGCTAGGCGTTTTTGGAAGCAGATTTGTAAGCATAAGGCTAATATAACGGACTTGATGCCGGTGATGGTACGTACTATAATGATGCAGCCTAGGCAGGATTGGGAGCAGGATCATGTAGTGCGGCAAGTGTATTTTTCGATGGGTATGAGCGAAGAGGAAAAGGATGAGTTCGAACATCGTTTCAAAGTTAGGTTGCTCAACTGCTATGGTTCAACAGAAAGCATTGGGTGTTCTACGGTAGACCCTGAATTTGGTGAGCGTAACTGGCCCTCAGTTGGTAGGCCTGCCCTTTCTTACGAAATAAAGATCGTCGATGAAAATGATGATGAAGTGTCAGCAGGAGTGTGCGGAGAAATATGTGTCAAAGGAGTTCCGGGCAGAACGCTGTTCAAGGAATATTACAATGATCCAGAGGCAACGGCAAAGGCAATAGGTGTTGACGGATGGTTGCATATGGGTGACAAGGGATATCTAGATGAAGAGGGATGGCTTTTTTTCGTGGATCGCAAGACAAATATGATTAAAAGGTCGGGAGAAAGCATATCAAGTTTAGAAGTAGAGAACGTGCTTACATCTCATCCGAAAATTATTGATGCTGCTGTCATTGGTGTGCATGATCCTATTCGGGGGCAAGCTGTCAAGGCTATTGTTCAATTTGCGGAGGGTGAGAGTTTGAGTGAAGAAGAAATCACTTTTTATTGCGAGAAACGGTTAGCATATTTCAAGGTTCCTACCAGTATTGAGGTGTGCAACAGCTTTCCAAGGACATGTAATGGGAAGATCCAAAAAAAACTCTTAAAGTAAAAGAAACAAAAAAGATAGAAGGAGTAAAAAAGATAGAAGAAATAAAAAAAGATAGAAAAAGTAAAAAAGTTTCAGTTATTTAATGTAACTGAAACTTTTTTACTTTAAAACCTGTTTGATAAATATGTTAGAGGTCAAATTTTTTAATGAGTTCATGCATATGTTGTCGTGAAATATTGATAGCACGTGCAGTCTTGGAAATATTCCCATGGAAGGCTTCCAGTGCCTGTGTTAGAAAGACACGGTTAAAAGTGTCACTAAATTCATCCATAGCTTGTTGTCGAATAATCTTATAGTCACCTATGGGATACTTCTTGGGTTGGTTATTTTTAGGTTTGTCGTCAGGTATAGCTATAGCCTGTGGCAGAAGTATTTTGTCATCCCCAAGTGAAGAATTTGTGGGTTGGGCGTATGTAGTCTTATTATCTGGGCTATTTGTATTCTCATTATAATTGAAATAATTTGGCAAATGAGAAGTTTGGATAATAGTTTCACTATCGTCCATCATATTGGCAGCGTGCTCAATGGCGTGTTGTAATTCACGGACGTTGCCAGGCCAAGTGTAGTTTTGAAAGTCCTTAATTACGTTCTCAGAGCACATTTCTATAGATCGGTCCATCTTTTGATTAATTTGGTGTATAAAATAGTTTACTAAAAGAAGTATCTCTTCCCCGCGGTCTCTAAGAGGCGGAATATCGATGGTGACTACGGCGATTCTGTAAAAAAAGTCTGGCTTTAGCTTGCCTTGATCTATGTATTGCATGGGATTGATATTCATGGCGCTGATAATACGGGGATTTATTGTGATTTCTTGTTCTGAGGATCCTAGTCGTCGTATCTTCTTATCTTCTAAAACACGTAATAACTTCGCTTGCATATCAGGTTTTAGTGATTGGATTTCGTCCAAAAAGAGGGTGCCGTTACCGCTTTCCTCGAATAGTCCCTGTCTTTCTACGGCACCAGTATACGCGCCTTTGGCAACTCCAAATAAAATACTTTCCAGTAGGGTATCTGGAATGGCTGCACAGTTGACAGCAATGAAGGGTTCATCCTTTCTGTAACTATAACTGTGAATACTCTGAGCAAAAAGTTCTTTGCCTGTACCTGTTTCTCCGATTAGAAGCACAGACGAATTTCCTTTGGCTACACGTTTAGCAAGATTAATTGATTGAAGCATACTCTCGCTTGAACAGACGATGTCATTGAAAGTATAGAAGCCTTTTTGGGGGTAGTGGATATTTCCTGTTTTTTTTGATCGTGTAGAGTCTAGTACGTTTAATTCATAAATTATATTTTTGAGGTCATCGAGGGGACGATAGATGGTAATGGCACCTTCAATCAAGCCCTTATTTATGATGGGAAAGGAATCATATACCCAGAAAAATTCTTTGCCTGTTTTACGAGAAATGTAGTTAAGAAAAATATTTCTATGTGGTTTTCCGCTACGCAGTGTCTCTAATAATACAGAACTTTCCTCCGTCATATTATATGCTTCAGTGGCATGTTTCCCAATCATTTCACGAACGGAAAAGGTATCATAATTGCAGTTTTTAGAACAGTAGACGTAATATCCACGTTTATCAACGATTTCAATAAGATAACCCATATCTGATAAACAGTCTAAAAGCATAGTTGCCTTATCTAGCAAGAGCATATAATATTCACACTCTCTTTCTTGAATTAACTATCACGAAATAAGCATGTTTAGAGTTAGAGTGAGGAAAAAGAAAAGATACGGCTAATCGGTGAGGCAGGTAGCTTACATAAATACAAATCGATCTTAACAGAAAATATACTAAAAAAAATTAATATCAAGTGAATATTAAACGGATGTAAAGTGAATATTAAGGCAAGTAGTTAATTTTGTCAATAAATGATGGGTGGATTATTTAAAGAATAAAAAATTGTTCGTACTTATTTTCGTACTTATTTGTGTAAGCTGTATGGCGAAAATGACAAGGTAGTCTTTGCATATCTGTGTTTCCTTGAACACTTTTTTAGGAGTAGAAAAAATAGAAAAGGTTGGAAAAAATAAAATTTGTTAAATATAGTGAGTTATTGTTTCCTAATCGTAACATGGTAGGTAGTTTCTGCTAAATAATAAAAAAAATCTAGTAATTAGTGATGTTGGCATGCCAATTGCTTTTAATGTTCATCAAGTTGCAATACATTGCACAAACAAATGAATATTGCAGAGGGGAAGGTGTTGCTCTTTTAGGGGATGGAATATGATTTGAATTGAAATCGACAGATTATTTGCAATGAATTTACATCAAAAATTTTAGGAGGTTGACCATGGAAAATCGCAAAACTTCAACGCAAAACAAAAGCGTTGATCTGGTCGTTACAATACCTGCAGTAGCTTTAGTTTTGTTTTTCGCATTTATGATTTTCAGCTACCGTGATGCAATGGATAAGTTCTTAACAGATACATTTTATTTAGTAACTAATGGTTTTGGTTCATTATTGCTCTTTTTGCATGTTATTACTTTTATTATGTGTATTTGGTTGGTTTTGGGAAAGTATGCCAAGAAAAAATTTGGTGAAGAAGCACCTGACTTAAGTAATTTTTCGTTCTATTCATTGATTTTCACCTTTGGTTCATCTGCCAGTATTATTTACTGGGTGTTTATTGAATTCTACTATTATCTTGAAGGACCTCCCTTTGGAGTAGAACCTTTTACTGTTGAAGCACTGAAATGGGGTTCAGCTTACCCTGTCTTTCATTGGGGTATTTTCTTGTTTAGTGCTTACGCTATAGTGGGTGTGGCATTTGCATTTTTCATTCATGTTAAAAAGAAAAACACTTCCCGCGTTAGTGCAGCCTGCGAGTGTTTAATTGGTGAAAAACATGCTAACGGCTTAGTTGGAAGAATTATAGACGGGTTCTTCCTGTTCACTATCATTGTTTCAACTGCTGGCTATTCACTTGGTGTCAGTATTCCCATTGTAGGAACTTTTTTTGAGAATACTTTTGGTATTGATCATACCCTATCCGTTGATACCGGCATTATAGTTGCGGTAACTACTTGCTGTGCTTTGGCTATGTATACTGGTTTGAACAAGGGTATGAGTTTTATATGTAATGCAAGAATTATCTTGTTTTTCGCTGTTGCTGCTTTTGTATTTATCGTTGGTGACAAGGCATTTATGCTCAATAATATCTTAGAGTCTACAGGATGGCAGGCTCAGCATTTCATTCAGATGGCTACTCAGACTGATGCAGTTGGAGGTTCTGGCTGGCCGCAGTCATGGACAGTATTTTATGCTCTCTTCTTCCTTGCAGCTATAGTCAGCGCTGGTCTGTACTATGCTAAATTGTGTAAAGGCAGAACCGTGCGTGAGTGTGTCATAGCTATCGTTGTTGCCAGCTCAGTCGGTTGTGCAATATTCTTCTGGACCATGGGTAACTATTCCATTACTACTTATCTGGGTGACCCTGAAACTTTTAAAGCGATGATGGCTCAGAATCCTTATGATGCTATTGCCTATGTAATTTCTACTTTACCGCTCGCTAAGGGTGTCATGGCAGCTCTTCTTGTGTATGCATTTGTTTCTACATGGACTTTTGCGCAGAGTGCTATCTATACTATGGCAATGGTATCGCAGCCAAATCTTGGTGAGAGTGACGATCCCTCCAAGATTGGACGTATTGGTTGGTGTGTTATCACCGGTATCTTAACCATCGCATTTCTTTATATTGGCGGACTGCAAACAGTTAAGAACTCAATGGTCTGGGCTGGCATTCCTTCAGCAATAGTAGCAGTAATGGTGGTTATTAGTAATTTTAAAGATATGAAAAAAGTATGGGGAGATAAGATAGACTAATAATTAAATTATTTTGACCTAAATAATTATTGAGATTCAATTAAATAATAGTATAGTTAATTGATTTTAGGGAATTGAACAGTTAGGAGGCTTATAAGGGTATGGAATCGTTGGATTGTATTCTGCAACGCAGGAGTGTCCGTAAATACAAGGATGAACAGCTTCCTCGTGAAATGATTGAAAAAATTATTGACTACACAAAATATGCGCCCTCTTGGGCAAACACTAAGGTTGTTCGGTATATGTGTGTTGTGGATAAGGAACTGAAGTCCAAGCTAGCTAACTGTTCAGATCCAGCTAATGCACACTACATTGAGCAGGCACCAGCTCTTTTTGTTCTTACTGCAGTAAAGGGCCGATGTGGCACAGATCGTAGGGGTGGGATTTACTATCACACCCCTAAAGAATGGTTAATGTTTGATGCTGGAATTGCAGCGCAGACACTCTGCTTGGTAGCTTATGATTTGGGAGTTTCCACTCTCATTATGGGTGTTTTTGATGGAGATAGGTATGTTGATTTACTTGATATTCCTGAAGATCAGGAGTTAGTAGCTATTATTTCTGCTGGCTATGCTGATGAAAAACCTGTTGCTCCAAAGCGTAAGGAAACCTCTGAGATACTCCAGATTCTTTAGCTAATTTTAAAATAGGTTAGATATATATTGATTTTGTTAGATTTTAACTAATTGAGAATAAAAGAGATGAAAGTTAAAAACGCAAGGTCTGCGGTATTTTACCGCTAGAGGGCATAATAATGCTAAAAATAAATTAAATTAAGCTAGGAGAAATGAATTATGGCATATGAACTTACAGAAGACCAGCAACTGATTGTTGCTAGTATGAGAGACCTTATGAATAGTGAAAACTGGGATGATTATTTCCGCGAGTGTGATAACAACCATCAATTTCCAGAACGTTTCTGCATTGCGTTAGGCGAGTTGGGATTACATCAGATTATTAATCCTGAAGAGTATGGTGGCCTTGGTGAAGGTGCTATGACTACTTTCGTTGCAGCTTGGGAAGAAGTACTTCGTTTAGGTGGAAATGCTGCCAGTATTTGGTTCTCTACTACTTATCCAGTTGCGTTACGTGAAGGGACCCCAGAGCAAAAAGAAGTTGCAATGAAATTAATGGAGACCAATAAAGTACTAATTTGCAATGCTGCTACTGAGCCTGGAGCAGGTTCTGACCTTGGAAGTATGCAGACTACTTATACTAGAGAAAATGGCAAAATCTATCTGAATGGTCAAAAGACCTTTATTACTGATGCTTTGTATTCCGAGTATATGATTCTGACAGCAAAAGATGCGGAGACAGGTACCAAATTCACCAATTTTTTCCTGCCTACAAATTTAAAAGGTGTTACCATTTCAGGGTTGGAGAAGTTGGGATTGAGA
>JBAYAL010000034.1:0-8165 GCA_041669825.1 Eubacteriales bacterium
AATTTGCTAAAATTATTGGAGGTTATTGAAATGGGAGACAAAAGTCCAAAAAATAATCAAAAAAGGAAAAAACTAGCTGAGAAGAAGAGGGTAGAAAAGAAAAATAAAGGGATGGAATCTCCATTTGAGGTTTAAGAAAGGTAAAATATAAGTTAAATTGATAATTAAGATTATCAATTTAATTAGCGTAAGCCTATTAGGATATTGTGGATAATAATATCTTAATGGGCTATTTTTTTTACATTTATAAGGTCTAGTGTTTTTATTAAATAAATAGGGTAATATTTTGATTTAATACTATTATATTATAATTTGGTATCTTTAGTTACCGATTTATAACCTGATTTATTTTATAATAATTACAAATACTAGATTTCAATAACGAAAGGGGAATTCTATAATGATTAGAAAAATAATAAAAATAGATGAAAATAAATGTAATGGTTGTGGGATTTGTGTTAATGCTTGCCATGAAGGGGCACTTCAGATGATCGATGGTAAAGCAAAGCTCATTTCAGAATCTTATTGTGACGGTTTGGGAGATTGTCTTCCAGAGTGTCCTACTGGAGCTATTACAATTGAAGAACGGGAAGCTGATATTTATGATGAAGAAATTGTAAAAAAGAATATGTCAGAAAAATGCTTGTCTGATGGAATTACTAATACTTTTAGTTGCCCGGGAATAAAACCACAAACTATTGAAAAAAATAAAGCAATGGAGACTTCAAAGTCTACGCAGCTTGAATCTTCTGAATCTCAACTTCGACAGTGGCCTTGTCAAATTAAGCTATTACCTATAAGTGCAACTTATTATAATGATGCACATATATTGGTTGCCGCTGATTGCACAGCTTATGCCTATGCTAATTTCCATACTGATTTCATGAAAAATAAAGTTACAGTAATAGGTTGCCCAAAACTTGATAGTATAGATTATTCCGAAAAATTGACTGCTATTCTTAAAAATAACACGATTAAAAGTTTGGCTTTGGTAAGAATGGATGTTCCTTGTTGCGGTGGTCTTGAAAATGCAGTTAAAAAATCGCTTCAAAATTGCGGAAAGCTTATACCTTGGAGTATTACAACTATACGAACTGATGGTACAATATTAGAAGACTAATTTTTTAAAGGAGGATGCTAGTTTGATAGAAAAGAAATATCAATTCACTATTTCTGAAAATAAAACAATTGAAAAAGTTGTTGAAGATGATTATGTAGCTATTAACCATATAATTCTTACTAAGGGAGATGTTGTTCCTGAACATTTTTCCAACTCTAATGTTTATTTAATTGTTGTAAGGGGTATCGCTACCTTGAAATTCAATACACAGGATGAACATATATATCATGCTGGGTCAATTTTAAATGTCCCTTATAAAACAAAAATGAATGTTTCTAACCAACATGATGAAGTGATGGAGTTTTTCGTTTTTAAAGCTCCAAGTCCTAAGAATTTTAAAGAAGAATAATTAGAAAATAAATTTTGTTTTGTAATCTTTAAAGCTAAAGGCTGTAAGGTAAAAAAATGATAAATAATAACTCGTGGTCAACTCATAAGATAATGCTAGTTAGTAAGCTAATGCATTATAGAGGAAGACCATGAGTTATTATCATTTTATCTTCAAAACTATTAATAATAATATCTAATAAAAATAAATAATTAGAAACTGTATATCTTAAATAATACATTATTATATAAATTAAATATAAATTAAATAATTTTATAATAAATAATATTAATTGCCAAACAATTAGAATAACTAGGCAGGAATAACTTAAAAAATATTGAAATATAGCAAAAAATATTAGAAAGGAAGAAAATATCTGAATTATTTGATTCCAAGATAGTTAAGATAATTATGGATAGAATGTCTAATATTCATAAAAATAAGTTGACTCTTTATAATAGAGATGAAATTAAGATTGGTAAGAATAAAAAATACTATTTTGACAATTGGATGTTTCCTATTGCAAGCAAGGATGAAGATATTGATTATATTGGGATAGTTGCAACGGATGTGACTGGTAGAAAGAATTATGAAGATCAACTTAAGCATTTGAGTCTTCATGATGCACTTACAGGTATTCATAATAGAACATTTTTCGAAAGAGAAATAAAGTATTTTAAAGATAGTGAAAAATATCCTTTAACATTTATTTCTATAGATGCAAATGGATTAAAAATAGTTAATGATACTTTTGGACATAATCAAGGGGATCAAATGTTAATAAATCTAGCAAATATATTTAAAAAATCCCTAAGAAAATCTGATATATTGGCACGTGTTGGAGGAGACGAATTTATTATTGTTATGCCTTGTACAGGGAGAAGAACAGCTGATATGGTTGCAGCAAGGATAAGATGGAATATAATCATGTACAATCAAGAAAATTCCAGTACGCCGTTGAGCGTTTCGTTAGGAATTGCTACTGCTGAAAAACCTGGTGATAGTTTAGAAGATGCTCAAAAAAAAGCTGATGATCACATGTATCATAACAAAATTTTCCAGAGGGAAAGCAGTCGTAGTAAAATAATTAATTCTTTTTTGGTTGCTTTAGCACAGAAAGATTATATTGCTCAGGGGCATACTCAGAGATTGATGGAGATGTGTATAAAAATTGGTGAAAAGAAAAAACTCTCTTCCGAAATGATAACGAGACTAATTTTATTATCGCAGGTACATGATATAGGTAAGGTGAGCATTTCTGATAGTATACTTTTTAAGCCTGGAGTGTTAACAGAAGATGAATGGGAAATTATGCGTCAGCATTCTGAAAAAGGATATAGGATTGCTGCTTCATCCCATGATTTGGAAATGATAGCTAATTTAATTATGAGACACCACGAAAGATGGGATGGAAAAGGATACCCATTGGGCCTAAAAGGAGAAATAATACCTATGGAATGTCGAATATTTGCAATCTTAGACGCTTATGATGTTATGATAAATGAAAGATCTTATAAGAAGGCGATGAGTAAAGAAAACGCTATGCTAGAATTAAAAAATTGTGCTGGTACTCAGTTCGATCCGGAAATAATAAATATATTTATTTCAGTTTTAGCTGAAGAAGCAAGATAGAATATGTGTATTCTAAATGATATTGGCATTCAAATTCATTGATTAAATGGGCATATGTGTAGTATAATGATAGCTAGTCAAATTAACTAATAATTTTAGGAGGTAGAGAAATGGCAAAAGAAGTAACAGATTTTAAAGGTTGTTTGAAACCAATGCCTGATATTCTGGTTTCATGTAGACATGATGGTCGTGACAATGCTTTAGCAGTTGGATTTGCAGGTAACTGTAGCATAAGTCCAGCTATGGTCATGGTGGGTATTGTTCCATCAAGATTTTCCTATAACCTGATTAAAAAATCAGGGGTATTCGTTGTTAATCTTGTTACCGAAGAATTAAGGGAGCAATATGGCTATCTCGGCACACACAGCGGTCGTGACGAAGATAAGTTAGCAAAATTGGGAATGAAAATTGGAAAAAGTGTCAAGATCGATGCACCTATTTTATTAGATTGCCCGGTAAGTATTGAATGTACAATTGTAAATTCTATGCTAACTGGGACTCATGAAATGTTTGCTGCCAAAGTGGAATATATACATGCACGTGAAGATCTTATATTGGATAACGGAAGTGTTGATTATTCCAAAATAAACTTACTTAAATTTAGATAATAAAGAAGTTAATAAGAATACTTATAATAAGAGCTTTTAAAGGGCTCTTATTTGTTTTTTAGTTGTACATTTTGTTAATTGCTTATAAGTTATCACAATATTTGTAGGATATGAGAATTCCGTGTATTAAAACCTGCTAAGGGGGCAAATTAGAAAATCAGTCCACAAAAACACTATATTTAATCTAAAAATGAAAATTACTATAAAAAAATGTTTAGTCTTATCAAAGTTAGAAGTATAATAATTTTGTTAGTTTTCGTTTTTTAATTAAATAAATTAAGAGGTAAAAAATATGTATTATGTCTATATTGTTGAATGTAGCGATGGTACGTTGTATACGGGTTGGACTGTTAATTTGGAAGAAAGAATAAAGAAACATAACAGTGGAAAAGGGGCAAAATATACGCGCTCAAGGTCTCCTGTTGTATTAAAATATTTTGAAGAATTTGATCTAAAAGTGGAAGCTATGAAGAGGGAATATAAAATTAAAAAATTGTCAAGGGATGAAAAACTGCACTTTTTTGTGCAGGATGTGTAATGATTTTTTCTCATATTTCGTTATTCTTGGTATTTTTATCTTAGAGAAGATTGTAATATATTTCAGATATACAAAAATCACGGGTTAGAGAAAGTCTAAACCGTGATTTTCATATTTACTAATAATTAGTTTAAGCTAATTATTAGTTTAAGCGTTAAGAGTGGATTTCGTTAAACTCCCAATCATAAGCATATGTTGTATGTGATTTCTGTGAAATAAATTTTAGACACACTAACTATAAATAGTAGTATATGCTCCTTGTAATCTATATTTTGGAGATTGCAACCGATTCAAACTCATCAATAACTTCTTGAGGTGGTTCGGCAGTAGTCATTGTAACTATGAAAATTGCAATAATGGCGATAATAAATGCAGGTAATAGTTCATACACAGTCCAGAAACTCCCAGCAGGAGCTGAAACAGCGATTGCTTTCCAGACGATAACGCTAACTGCACCTGATACCATTCCAGCAATAGCACCCCATTTGTTCATGCGTTTCCAGAAAAGTGATGTAATAATGACAGGACCAAATGCAGCTCCGAGCCCCGCCCAAGCATATGATACAAGACCAAATACAGAACTGTTGGGGTCAAAAGCTATCAGCATAGCAACAAAAGCTACCATTGCAACAGCGGTACGTCCTACCCAAATCAACTCTACGTCTGAAGCACCTTTTCTGAAAAATTGCTTATAAAAATCTTCTGATATTGCTGAGGCTGTAACTAGAAGCTGAGAATCTGCAGTACTCATGCTGGCTGCAAGGATAGCAGCTAAGAGTATGCCGCCTATTATAGGTGTAAACATGTTGTTGGCCATTAACATGAATACCTTTTCGGGGTCAGCAATCCCGTTAGTAAAGTATATTCTGCCAACCATCCCGATTGTTACCGCAGCTACTAGGGTGATTACTACCCAGACCATGGCAATAATCCTGGCCTTTTTGATGTCTGAAGAAGTACGGATTGCCATGAATCTGGCTAGAATATGTGGTTGGCCAAAGTATCCTAGTCCCCAGGCTAGATTGGATATTATAGCAATAATAGCGATTTTTCCTTCGCTACCTGTGGACATAAAGAAACTGAGATAATTGCTGTCTACAGCTCTCATTTGGGCAAATGTTGAACCAAAACCGCCTAGTTCAGCGATTGCAACAAAAGGAACAATAATGAGTGCGAAGAACATTAACAATCCCTGAATAAAATCTGTCATAGCAACAGCCATGAATCCACCCAGAAATGTATAAGCAATTATTACAATTACTCCGATTACTAGGGCAGTAGTATAGGGGATTCCTATCAAGGTTTCAAAAAGTTTTCCTCCGGCTGAAAATTGTGCGGAAGTGTATACTGTGAAGAATATTAGAATAATAAATGCGGATACGACCCTCAGTATTCTAGTATTATCTCTAAATCGATTTTCAAAAAAATCGGAGAGGGTTAAGGAATCTCTGGAAATTTCGGTATATTTCCTAAGTCTTTTTGCTACTACCTTCCAGTTGATATATGTTCCCACTGCTAGACCAAGGCCAATCCAAGCAGCTTCGATGCCAACGGTATAGGCGGCTCCAGGGAGGCCAAGCAGTAACCATCCACTCATATCAGATGCTTGTGCTGATAAAGCTGTTGTCCAGCTGCCGAGTTTTCTTCCTCCTAGGATATAATCAGAAAAGTTTTTGGTTTTTCTGTAGAACAAAAATCCTATGCCAATCATACTTAATAGGTATATGGCAATTACAAAAATTTTGATAATACTATTGGAATCCATCTTTTTCCTCCTATAAATGTATAATTATTACTTCTATTCAATTCTATTATAGAGAATATAAAAGTGTCAAACATTTTAAGGAAAATACATATTAATGAATGGAATAATACAGTATTCAATATAAATAAGTTTATAATTTTCAATTATTTCTGTACATTTTGTGTTTTATGTGTTATAAAAATAATATGATATTTATTTCAATAGAATTTTCTGCTGAGGTGAATAATAAAAATCTAATATTGAATCCGCAACCTAATTGCAAAGAGTTTTCTGAACAAAAAGGGAGATGATAAATAATGAATTCTGCCCTTATGTATATAAGGGCTTTTGTTATTAATTATTTGATGTTAATTTAATTTAATTTAATTAAATTTATTAGGAGGAATAATCATGTTGAAAAAAGATTTCATAGATGATGAGAAAATATGGGAAGAGATAAATGGTGGAAAAAATAGTACTAAGGAAGAAATTAGAGAGATCTTTAAAAAATCGGAACAAAAAATTAGGTTAGAACCAGAAGAAACAGCAAAACTTCTACATATTGAAGATGAAGAATTGCTTGAAGAAATGTATGAATTGGCTAATAAAATTAAAATTGATGTATACGGAAAAAGAATAGTATTTTTTGCTCCGTTATATGTAGGAAATAAATGTATTAACAATTGCATTTATTGCGGTTTTAGAAGAGATAATAAATCGATTGAAAGAAGAACCCTCACGATGGAGGAGCTAAGAAAAGAAGCAAAGATCATGATAGATGCCGGACATAAAAGGTCTATTATGGTTTATGGCGAACACCCCGCCTATGATGCTGACTTTATGGCAGAGACAATAAGACAGGTATATAGTGTTAAATCGAATAATGGGGAACTTAGAAGAGTAAATATTAATGCAGCCCCACTTGATATTGAAGGATATAAAAAGCTAAATGAAGCGGGAATAGGTACTTTCCAGATTTTTCAAGAAACATATCATCATGAAACTTATAAAAAGATTCATCCGGAAGGTGACCGAAAAAGCGATTACCAATGGAGATTATATGGCTTAGATAGAGCAATTAAAGCAGGAATAGATGATGTTGGAATCGGAGTGTTATTTGGCCTTTATGATTGGAAATTTGAAATTATGGGACTTTTACATCATGCAATACATCTAGAACAGAATTTTAATGGTGTTGGTCCGCATACAATATCTTTTCCCAGAATAGAACCGGCCTTGGATACTCCTTATACTCAGAATCCTGAGTATAAGGTAAGCAACAAAGACTTTAAAAAAGTAATTGCTATAATACGTTTATCTGTTCCTTACACAGGAATGATTCTTACAGCTAGAGAAAGCCCAGAAGTAAGAAATGAGATGATTCCTATTGGAATATCTCAGATAGATGCCGGAAGTAGAGTTGGTATCGGTGGCTATAATGAATATGAAAGTGGTTCTGTGCCAGATAAAGAACAATTTCAGCTTGGTGATTTAAGGTCTTTAGATGAAGTTATTCGAGATATATGCAAAATGGGATTTATTCCTTCTTTCTGTACAGCTGGATACAGAGCAGGTAGGACAGGAGAAAAATTTATGAGTCTGTGCAAACCTGGCCTAGTTCATAATTTTTGTATGCCTAATGCTATCCTTACGTTTAAAGAATACTTACTTGACTATGCGTCTGAAGAGACAAAGGCTATGGGAGAAATTGCCATAAAAAATAATTTAGCGGATTTAACTCCCGAGAGAAAAAAAGATGTGGAAATAAAAATTAAACTCATCGAAAGTGGCGAGAGAGATGTATATATATAAGAAGGAAGACCTGGAAATATTTATAAAAAACACAACTAAAAAAGCTCTGGAAATTAAGAATTTTGATCAGGCCATGAAATATGCGTTAAAGACAACTACAGATTATTATACTGATACACAGATGAGTTTTGCAGAAAAAAGGGGCAAACGAATTTCTTTTATTTCCGGCTATGGTAAAGAAAGCTTTAAACCAGTGGAAATTAATACACTAGTTGATAAATATGTGCTTTTACTTCAAAATATTGATAACGTAAATAAAGACGAAAAAGAAAAAGTAGTAAATATGTTCAAATTAATTGTTCAAAATAGGTGATTAGGTTATAATATGAATTAAATTCTTATGTAATGAAAAATACTAGATTAAAAAAGCTTTAGTATCATAG
>JBAYAL010000035.1:0-8105 GCA_041669825.1 Eubacteriales bacterium
AGTTCAAAACATAAGTAAACAAGTCTGTACACCTACTAATATCTATTTTGATAATGAAAAATATGAAAAATACCCCATAATTTTAGTAGATGATGGAAAAAAACACAGTCTTATAATTGAAATATGATCTAACTCCATTGTCTTTTAAATGTCAAATTTACCTACCCTATTGTTTACAAGGATATTTTTATTTTTTGTAGAATAGTAATTATGGAAAAATCGCTTTGGGGGAGGAGAAAAATTTATGAATGCTCATGAAATTGAATTTAAGTTAATTGGGGATGATATGCAATTTGTGGAAATTGAACTGGATCCCGGTGAAAGCGTAATTGCAGAAGCAGGTGCGCTTATGTATATGGAACACGACATTGAAATGGAAACAATTTTTGGAGATGGTTCACAAGAATCTAACAGCGGTGGTTTTATGGGTAAACTTTTTGGTGCAGGTAAAAGAGTTATTACTGGCGAAAGCCTATTTATGACTTTATTTACCAATCAAGGTTCTGGAAAAAGTCATGTTTCTTTTGCTGCCCCATATCCTGGAAAAATAATTCCTATGGATTTATTAGAATACAAAGGTAAAATAATTTGCCAAAAAGATGCTTTTCTTTGTGCAGCTAAGGGAGTATCTATTGGTATTGAGTTCACCAAAAAAATGGGTACCGGTTTTTTTGGTGGTGAAGGTTTTATTATGCAAAAACTTGAAGGAGATGGCTTGGCTTTTCTGCATGTAGGTGGAACAGTCATTGAAAAAGATCTTCAACCAGGTGAAAGTCTAAGAGTTGATACTGGTTGTCTTGTAGGAATGACCGCAAATGTCTCATATGATATTCAGTTTGTAGGTGGAATAAAAACAGCTTTCTTTGGTGGAGAAGGGTTATTTTTTGCTACAGTATCTGGGCCAGGAAAGGTATGGCTACAATCACTACCATTTAGTAGACTGGCAGATAGAGTTATAGCATCTGCTCCTAAGGCAAGCGGACCTGCGGCTAGCAGAAAAGGAGAGGGAAGTTTATTAGGAGCTCTAGGGAATATTTTAGATGGTGATAATAGTTAATTGAAAGAAACGATATAAGTAATAGTTTAAATAGAATTGCTTAGTTTAACGCTATGGAATATAAATAATGATGTCTAAAAAGATAACTCACCTTTATTACTTCTAATTAAGGTGGGTTATCTTTTTAGAGCATATTTTCTCGAAATATGTAGAAACTAACTATTAAGAAATTAATTAAAGGAAGTAGGTAATAATATTGAATGGTCAAGTGTCTTGTGCTGCAGAAAACTGCGCATATAATTCTAAGGGAAATTGTTCTGCTTCTAATATATCAGTAAATGGAGGTAATGCAACTAGCGGACACGAAACGTTCTGTAAGACATTTACAATGAATAACAGTTCACCTTCCTTCCAAAATAATGTTTCCTTTAGTAGTGACCCAAACACTCAAATAGCGTGTTCTGCACAAAATTGTTTATATTATGATAATCAGGTTTGCAATGCGCCAAATGTAAGTATTATGAGCAGTCTATCTACTTCACCAATTCAAACAGAATGTCAAACTTTTATCCCTAGGCACTAAAAGAATATACTAAATAACAAAGATTCAATAAATTGTTTTTGAAAAAACGCAACAAAAATGTCGGTGTAAATTTTTACACCGACATTCTAATTTCTTCAAAATTATTCTGTTGCACCACTATCAATATTAATAAATGGAAGTACCCCACCACCGCTAACAGTTGGGAGTTTACCATCCCATTTGTTAATTGCAGCCATCTGTGCTTCGATTTTTCTAAGTTCAATAACTTCTGTGGAAATTACTTCTTTTTGCAATCTCAAGGATTCAGCCTCTGCTTTCGCCTGGGCGATTTTTTGTTGGGCCTCGATTTCAATTCTTTGTAAATCAAGATTAGCTTTCAGAGCCTGTTGTTCAGCTATTTGCTTTTGTTCAATAGCATTATTAAATTCATCACTGAATTTAAAATCCGTGATGTTAATTTCATCTAATACCATATAGTAAACGGCCAGTTTTGCGCTTAAGGTCTCCTTTACTTTAAAGCTTACCTCTGATCTTTTGGAAATCAATTCTTCAGCGGTATACTGGGCAATAACCGCTTTTAGGGACTCACTTATAGCAGGGTCTACGATACGTTCTTTAAAAGATAAACCAACCTCCTGGTATAAAGTATTTACTTGATCCGGTGCAAGGTGGTAGTTTACAGCGCAAGTCGTATTTACAACCTGTAAATCCTTAGAAGATGTAACCTCGCTTGATTGTGCTTTTTGAACTTGTACTTCTATTGGAACTACTGTCTGAATAAATGGTACTTTTAGATGAAAACCTTCTTGTAAAATAACATCTTCCACAGCACCTAATTGGACTACTACTCCTCTAGTCCCGGGTTGAATAATTACATAAGCCTTAAAAAATACTATAGCAACTATTATTGCTACAAAAATAACTAATGGTAGAAATTTCATTACTTTTTTACTGGGTTTTTTGGGAACAAAATTCGAAATTTTTTCCGCATCCATATTTAATCGCCTCTTTTCAATAAATAATATTTTTAGCTAATAAATAATTTTATCATATGTTTATATTTAAAGCTACAAAATACTTATTTGCTCTTGTTTAATTATTTATTTTTTAGTAATATTGTTATATTAGATTAATTTTAGTTAAGCATAAGAAAATAATGATAAATGTATTAGTCCATAGTTGTTGTGAATTATAACTAACACTACTTAAATTGTGTTTAGTATTTATATATAGAATTAAGCAATTAGCAGAATATTTTAAAGATTGCCTTAAAAAATGAATACAATATTCATTGAAAAATAATATTTACACAAATAATAAAATCTACTTTAATAGTATTGTATGTCTACATCTTTATTTGAAAGGGTTGTGAAACCTAAATGGTTGCAAAAAGAGAAATCCCCCCAGTATTAGAAATACTGTGTGAAAACATTGTTAAAAGTAATAATCCTTTAGCATTAAATGAGAAAGACCTTTCTTCCTGGGCTAAAGGTCTTAATTTACCACTTAAAGGAGATACCTTATTTTATACGGGTGGCGAATATCAATTATTGCCGTATATTGATTCCCTGGTAAAAACTATTACTTATATTAATCCTAACGGTAATTTCTTTTCATTAGTGATGGGTGCAAGAAAAATTGTCAATATGACAGGAATACATGCCGAAAAGATTTATGCTTCTATTCTAGCAAAAGATAAAAAAAGGTATAATTTAATAAATTATAAAGCAGTGTATATTCTACAAAAATTAGGATATGACCTTTGCTACAATGGAAAAGAAGAAATTTATAGTGGAGCACTTTTACATGAACTAGGCTTCTGGAAAGAATTAAAATCATATGCTCCTAAAGTAGCGGATTATGTTAGAAAAACTGAAGCTAAAACTGTGGTATGCATTTCACCTCATGCAGCCGAAATGTTTAAATTGATTTTACCTCAGATAACTGATTTTCCAGATGTAAAAGTTCGTACTTTTGTTGAAATGGTATGCGAGAGAAAAGAATTACTCCCTAAACTTAATTATAATAAACCAGTTGTAATTCACGATTCCTGCCGTCTGGCAAGAGAATTAGGTATTCACGAAGAAATTAGGCAAATATTAGATTCTCTTGGGGTCAAATATATTGAAGCATTAAGAAATAGGGAATGGACAACTTGTTGCGGTGGTCCAAGTAAAATGCTTTTTCCGGATATATCTAAAATTGTTTCAGGTCGCAGAGTAACGGAGCTCGCAGATACAGGTGCAGATACTGCCTTAATTTCCTGTCCATACTGTTTATCAGCACTGGAAAGCGGAAAACACTATGAGAGTAGGAATATTGAAATGGAAGACCTTATAGAATTTATATACAGGGGGTATGAATCCTGATGAGTAGTTTTAAAAAAGATATTGATGATTATACTAAGAATTTAAATGATGCAAGTAAGGATAAAAATATTTCTACTGCGTTGACTAGAGCTGTCAGTACCTATAGAGAAACAGTTGCAGCTACAATGAAAAAATATCCACATACTCCTGAACTTGCTAAAGAAGTTAGGGAAATCAAAACAGAAGCATTAAAAAATAATGATAAACTTCTTAAACAAGCAATGGAAACTATTGAATCTAATAAAGGAAAAGCATATTTTGCAAAGGACCAAGAAGAGGCTATAAAAATCGCTCATGGTATTATTGGAACAGGCAAGGTTATTGTAAAAGGAAAAAGTATGCTCGGTGAGGAACTTCAACTTCGTCATAATCTTGAAAAACTAGGTAATGAAGTATGGGAAACTGATTTGGGTGAATTTATTCTACAATTAACGAATGATAGACCTATGCATATACTTTCCCCAGCAATTCATATTCCGCGAGAACAAGTAGCAGAAATTTTTTCTAAATTTTTCAAGAAAAAAATAGAGCCTGATATTGCTGAAGAAGTAGCAGTTGTCAGAGAATTTTTAAGGGAAAAGTATTTTAAAGCTGATGTCGGAATAAGTGGTGCTAATGTAGTAGCTGCTGATACAGGACAAATAGTTATTATTGAAAATGAAGGAAATGTTAGATTATGTACTGGAGCACCTCCAGTACATATAGCCTTTGTTGGAATAGAAAAACTTGTACCAACTTTTTTAGATGCTATGAAAGTTGCAGAAGTTAACTGGAGATATGCTCAATATCCAGCTCCAAGCTATGTTAATATAATTAGTGGACCAAGTAAAACAGGTGATATCGAAAAAGTCACTACTTATGGTGCTCATGGACCTCGAGAATTTCATGTTGTATTTGTAGACAATGGTAGAAGCGATATGCTCAAAGATGAAACGTGCAATCAGGCGTTGAATTGTCTACGTTGTGGTGGTTGTATGTATGAATGTCCTGTTTTCCAAGTTACTGCAGGACATTATGGCAGGACATATCTAAGTGGAATAGGCTCGGTATGGACATCATTTGTTGACGGTGGTGTTGATGAAGCTGCTTCAATGCTTTATACATGCTTAAGGTGTGGACGTTGTGTGGAGCGTTGTCCTATGAAAATTGATGTTCCAACAATGGTAGGTGAACTTCGAAGCAGAGTTGTTTCGAGTGATGATGATAAGTAAATTACACAATAGCACTTTTCGACTTTTTGTAGCAGAAGCAGGAATAGATAATTTAATTAAAGATTGTTTTAGTGTATAATACATGTAAGAAAGAGTAAGGATATATCCTTACTCTTTCTTACATGTATTAGGCTAATGAAAAATAATACTAAATTTATTGTAAAGAGACTGAAAATAATGCAAATTACTGCTTTTTGCGGAAGTTATAGAAAAGGAGGAAATACTTCTATCCTGATGGAAGCAGCCTTAAATGCTGCTAAAAAGGAAGGTGCAAAAGTAGAATTTTTGTATCTCAGTGACTACAAATTTGTAGGATGTATCGGTTGTGAAGGCTGTTCAAAAAATAATAAATGTGTAATAAATGATGATATGCAAGTATTATATACAAAGCTACGAGAATCGGACGGCATTATTCTTGGTTCTCCAACCTATTTTTATAATGTTACTGCAATAATGAAAGCTTTTATAGACAGATTATATTGTTTTGAATCTTTTTCTGAAAAGGATCGTTCTTGTTGGATGGGCGAATTTGAAGGCAAATTCAAATATGCAGTTACAATGGGGGTATGTGAGCAAAAAGATGAAAAATATATGGGATATACTGTTGACGCAATGTCTTTACCTATTATTGATTTAGGTATACGGGTTATTGAAGAAGTGAGAGCTATCCACTCTTTTTACAAAGGAGAAATATTAAATAATTCAGACCAGCTTAATAAAGCTGTATATGCTGGAAAAAAATTAGTAGAAATGATTTTGCTAGCAGAGAAAACAGTACATAATAGTATTAATAGTTAACTAATACGAAAATAACATTAAATATTTTTTTCAAATACTATGTATAATTCTACCACAATTTCATTTTCAGCTTTATGCAGTAAAATCATGTATATATTAATAATAACAAAAATATAATTTAGGATGTGTTTATATGTTTGAAAAAGTAACGATATTATTTTGTGCTCCTCAATCAAAACCAGAATTAATAGAAATTGAAAATACAGTTTCTAAAATGGAGGAAATCGTAAAAGGACCCATAAATGCAAAAACTCTTGACGACAATGGTTTGTGTGTGATTACTAATGAGCTTGGCGAGGTAAAGGATTTAGCCCTTAACCGAGTAATCCATGAAGAGCCGATTTTTGGACCATGTTTTTTTTGTCGTAAAAATGGTGAAGAGTTTATTTCTTTATTTAAAGAAGAGCAAGAAGATTTAAAAAACCTATTAGACTGAAAATGCATTCATTTAGGAAAGTTGGATAAGTTTGAATTTGTCATCGACCTTTAGAAAAGGATTAATAGTTGGATTTTCTACAATTTGGGATTTAGGTAAAATTATATTTCCAGTAACATTAATTTTATCTATTTTACAGCATACTCCTGTAATCAGTTTTATAACTGATTTGATAACACCATTAATGAGATTTATTGGGTTGTCTGGTGAAACTGCGATTGTTCTTGTTCTTGGCAATGTCTTGAATCTGTATGCGGCTATTGGAGCAATCATATCTATGAGCCTGACTTGTAAGGAAGTATTTATACTGGCAGTTATGTTGAGCCTATCACATAATCTTATTGTTGAAACAGCAATTACTACTAAAATCGGAGTAAAACCTTGGGTAGCTGCTGGATTGAGATTGGGAATGGCCATTGCTTTTGCCTACCTGATTAACTTCTTTTGGCAGGGTGGGCAGGACTTAGCCTCATATGGCATACTGGCACAAAATACTGCTGTCGCAAATGACTGGCCTAGCATTATTGTTAGTTCAATAAAAATAGCAGCTACTGGAATCCTACAGATGTCAATTATAGTCATCCCAATTATGATAGTAATTCAACTATTAAAAGATATTAATGTGCTCCAAAAATTATCAGGTCTCCTTCAACCTTTTACTAATGTCTTGGGTTTGAATGAAAAGACTGGTATAACTCTTCTAGCTGGAATATTATTTGGCATTGCATATGGAGCAGGAGTAATTATTCAAACAGCAAAAGAAGAAAATTTATCCAAAAAAGATTTATACCTAGCTACATTTTTTTTGATTTCCTGCCATGCAGTAATAGAAGATACTTTAATCTTTATTCCTTTAGGAATAAATGTTTTATACCTGTTATTAATAAGAATGGTACTTGCTTGTATAATAACAATTTCTGCTTCATTTATTTGGAATAAGATTGATTTGAAAAAATCTTATAATTGCAGTAACAATAATAATCTTTAATCTTTCACTTACACTTGCTAAAAATTAAGAATATTACTAAAAGGGATTAAATACCCCATTCTTTATGGATGTGGCATTTTGATCTTTTTTTATTATGCTAGTAAATGATTTTGCTCCATCTTTCTCATAATAGTTGACAAGGATGCTTTTGATACTAAGAAATAAAATTTTAAAGTCAATAAAGATAATATTCGACAAATGTAATAATTTATTCTAAAGATGGCCATATTAATTATTAATTGGCATAAGGTTATCTGTTAGAGTTGTAGTTTTTTAAACTCTTTATCTATGTGAATTGAAATTTAGAATAGTTGGGTGAGTAAATGAAGAAATTCTTTTTAGCTTTGCTAATAACTGAAGGAACAGGTGCCGTGGCAGGATTATTATCAAAAGATACGCAAAATATGTACGGAAATTATCTAAAGCCAGAATTTTCACCTCCAGACTGGTTATTTGGCCCGGTATGGATATTATTATATTTTTTAATGGCTGTATCTCTATATAGAATATGGACTAATATCTTTGACTCTAAACTTAAAAAAACAGCCCAGAGATTCTTTTATTTCCAACTAATTTTAAATTTTGTCTGGCCAATTTTATTTTTTAGGTTTGATTTAAAAGGTCCCGCATTGTTAGAATTACTAATACTTGAATTATTAGTAATTGCAACAGGTCTCCTTTATCTAAAATTAGATAAAATCGCTGGCCTTTTATTTATTCCCTATACGCTATGGACCGGCTTTGCGATAGCTTTAAATTATA
>JBAYAL010000036.1:0-8090 GCA_041669825.1 Eubacteriales bacterium
AGATAGCACTTACCTATATTTATGGTATTGGTGTATCTCATGCAAAAAGTATTGTAGAAAAAGCTCAGATAAGTTCTGAGACACGGGTTAAAGACTTGTCTGATGCTGAAGTAGCTAAGATTAGAGAAGCAATAGATAAGGATTATAAGGTTGAAGGTGATTTGCGTCGTGAAGTGTCCCTTAATATCAAGCGACTGATGGAAATCGGCTGTTATCGTGGAATTCGTCATCGCAGAGGACTTCCAGTGCGCGGACAAAAGACCAAAACCAATGCACGTACAAGAAAAGGGCCGACAAGATTAGTCGGAGGTAAGAAAAAGAAGTAATTGGTAAAGGGGGGCAAAATCATTGGTTCGCAAAGTTGCAAGAACAAAACGCAGAGAACGAAAAAATATTGAGAGCGGTATAGCTCATATCAAATCAACCTTTAATAATACAATTGTTACAATAACTGATCCAAATGGAAATGCAATTGCATGGTCAAGTTCTGGCGGACTTGGATTCAAAGGTTCACGTAAAAGTACACCATTTGCAGCCCAAATGGCAGGTGAGACTGCTGCTAAAGCCGCAATGGATCATGGAATGAAGAATGTAGAATGTTTTGTTAAAGGACCAGGTGCAGGTAGAGAAGCAGCAATTAGAGCACTTCAGGCTGCTGGTCTTGAAGTAGATATGATAAAAGATGTAACCCCAATTCCACATAACGGCTGTAGGCCGCCAAAACGCAGAAGAGTATAAGGAGGTGTAGGCATGGCAAGATATATACAATCAGTTTGTCGTCTGTGTCGACGCGAAGGCATGAAACTCTTTCTGAAGGGTGATCGTTGTTACTCTACAAAGTGCGCATTTGAACGCCGTCAATATGCGCCAGGGGAGCATGGACAGGCAAGAGGTCGCAAACCGAGTGAATTCAACATTCAGCTTAGAGAAAAACAGAAAGTTCGTCGCATGTACGGAGTATTAGAAAAGCAATTTCGCAACTATTTTACACTAGCTGCCCGCCAAAAAGGTATGACTGGTGAAAATCTTTTGTGTTTGCTTGAACGACGTTTGGATAATGTTGTGTACAGATTAGGTTTTGGCTTATCTCGCGCAGAATCACGACAATTTTTACGTCATGGTCATATTACAATAAATGGGAAACGTGTTGATATTCCATCATATTTGGTCAATGTTGGGGAAGTAATCGCAATAAACGAAAAAAGCAAGAATATAAACAGAATCAAAGAGCTTTCAGAGTTACTTGGCGGTCGTAATGTACCTAGTTGGCTTAGTTTGGATGCAAATGCACTTTCCGGTTCAGTTATTGGGCTGCCGAATCGTGAAGATATTCCAGTTCCAATTGATGAACATCTTATTGTTGAAAAATATTCTCGTTAATCATTTTGAGTAAGAAAGAAGGTGCATTCCGATGCTTGAAATTGAGAAGCCAAATATTGAGTGTGTTGATCGCAGTGAAGATAATACCTATGCTAAGTTTGTAATTGAGCCTCTGGAAAGAGGTTATGGTATAACACTTGGAAATTCATTGCGGCGCATTTTACTGTCTTCTTTGCCAGGTTCAGCAGTATCCTCTATAAAGATTGAAGGTGTGCTTCATGAATTTTCAACAATTCCTGGAGTGGTAGAAGATGTAACAGAAATTATTCTGAACATTAAATCACTGGCTCTAAAAGGATATACTGATGAACCGCGAATTCTTCGTTTTGAGTGTGAAGGAGAAGGAGTAGTAACTGCCGGAGATATTATTACAGATCCAGATATTGAAATATTAAATCCGGAACTCAAAATAGCCACACTGGACGTTGGTGGACGGCTTTTCATGGAAATGACTGTTGAGCGATCACGCGGATATGTACCTGCCGAAAAAAATAAAAAACCTGATCAGGCAATAGGTGTTATTCCAGTTGATTCAATTTTTTCACCAATTTACAAGGTCAATTATTCAGTTGTAGACACGCGAGTTGGGATGATGACTGATTTTGACAGGCTTACACTTGAAGTATGGTCGAATGGCAGTATAACTCCGGAAGAAGCAACAAGTTTGGCTGCTAAAATCTTGAGTGAACACTTGGGTTTGTTTGTCGGACTTACAGATAGTTTGGGTAATGTTGAAATTATGGTGGAAAAAGAAGAAGAAGCAAAAGATAAAATACTCGAAATGACTATCGAAGAACTAGATTTGTCGGTTAGATCATACAACTGTCTGAAGCGGGCAGGTATTAATTCAGTCGAAGAGCTTACTCAGAGATCGGAAGAAGATATGATAAAGGTTCGGAATCTTGGACGTAAATCTCTGGAGGAAGTTGAAAACAAACTTAAAGATTTAGGACTAGGATTTCGTATTCCTGAAGAATAAATAATACGAGAAATAACTACCGAGCAAAGGAGGGATTACAGTTGGCATATCGCAAGCTGAGACGCAACATGTCTCAACGCAAGGCATTATTGAGAAATATTGTAACATCGTTGCTCAAGCATGGCCGTATTGAAACAACGGAAGCCAGAGCTAAAGAATTAAATGCCCTGGCAGAGAAAATGATTACGCTTGGCAAAAAGGGTGACCTGGCAGCGAGACGTCGAGCTCTGGAATTCATAATGGAAGAAAGTGTAGTTAAAGACCTTTTTGATAATATTGCGCCCAAGTATCTTGAAAGACAGGGTGGATATACGAGAATGGTTAAGACAAGTTTTCGTCGTGGAGATGCTGCACAAATGGTGCTTGTCGAACTGGTTGATTAAAACAGGTTGACTGGTCAGGTTACATATAATAAGTAGCCTGACCTTTGACGTGTGTTTTTAGGTGAATAAATGAATAACATCCGTTTGTGTTTATCATATGATGGAACAAACTATCATGGATTTCAGCGTCAACCTGAGGAGCATGGATTTACTGTACAGGGAGAACTGGAAAAGGCGTGGCTTAAATTATTTGGCGAACAAATTGCAATAATCACAGCTGGTAGGACTGACAAAGGTGTGCATGCTAAAGGTCAGGTAGTAAATTTCAATGCTTTAGTAGCTATACCTGAACGTAAAATTCCCAAAGCTATGAATAGCGTCTTGCCTAGAGATATTAGGATTTTGGATGCCAGTTTTGTAGAAAAGGAATTTAACGCTCGTATGTGGTCCAATTGGAAGAGATATGATTATTGCATAGATAATAGTCCTATATATGATGTGTATTCCCGTTTGTATTCCCAGCACGAGCCAGTGTTATTAGATGTCGAAAAGATGAAGCAGGCTGCATATCTTTTAGAAGGTACAAATAATTTTAGATCTTTTGCTTCTGCAGGAAGTGTAGCACATAGCTATGTTCGGACTTTATACCACTGTAAAGTAAGGGTTGGTAACAGTAAAGGTAGAAATATCATTATTACTTGTATTGGAAACGGTTTTTTATATAATATGGTGAGAATAATTGCGGGAACACTCATATATGTAGGAAAAGGAAAATACAAACCTGAAGATATTCCTGTAATTTTAGAAAAACAAGATAGAACAAAAGCGGGGAAGACAGCTTCTTCATCAGGGTTAACACTTACCTATGTTAATTATGATAGTAAAAAACCTAGTGAGTTATTTTCAGACATTAATTATAATGAACTGGAAAAAAAAATAGTTAAAAAAAAATACCAAATAATCGACCCAAATATTCATAATGTCTTTGAATAAAATAGATATTAGTGATGCAAGATAACAGTTATTATAGTATAAGTAGTAATTTAGGGAACAGTCTATTTAATAAGTGATAGCAGATACAAGACAAAGAATAATAAAAAGCAGATAAATATTGACTTAACATGATATTTTCGATAGAATTCCTTATGAGTCTTTTTAAATCGGTAAGTGAATGAGCCCTTCACATCCGAGAAAAAAGATTAATACGGATGTAATAATAAATGGAGGGAACAACATGACCACTCAATTTGCGAAAGCCAATGAGGTGGACCGAAAATGGTACGTCATTGATGCAGAAGGAATTCCTTTGGGTAGAGTGGCTACTGAGGTAGCACGTATTCTCAGAGGCAAGCATAAACCAATTTTCACTCCTAATGTGGATACTGGAGATTTTGTAATAATTGTTAATGCAGAGAAAGTTCGTTTTACAGGTGCAAAACTTGATAAGAAACTTTACCGTTGGCACTCAGGATATCCAGGTGGACTTAAGGAAATGACTTATAGGAATTTAATGATTAAAAAGCCTGAAAGAGCGCTTGAACATGCTGTAAAAGGGATGCTTCCCCATAATAAATTGGGAGCACAAATGTATAGAAAACTTAAAGTATACAGCGGTTCGGATCACATGCATCAGGCTCAAAAGCCTGAAATATGGACCATTAAGTAAGTTTGAAAGGAGGTTGAAATTATGGGAGCGGAAATTCAATATTATGGTACTGGAAGAAGAAAAAATGCTATTGCTCGTGTAAGGTTAATTGCAGGAGAAGGCAAATTCAGTATAAATAAAAGAGAGTTAAGCGAATATTTTGGTAAAAAGACTTTGGAAATGATAGTACAACAGCCTCTCGAAATTACCGAAACGCTTGGCAAATATAACGTAATAGCTCGTGTTGGTGGTGGAGGGACATCTGGTCAGGCTGGTGCTATCAGAATGGGTATTGCAAGAGCACTACTTAAAATTGATTTAGGACTGCGTCCTGCGCTAAAACGTGCCGGATACCTTACTCGTGACTCTCGTATGAAAGAACGTCGTAAATATGGACTCAAGAAAGCTCGTAAAGCATCGCAGTTTTCAAAACGTTAAACCACAAAATTCAAACAGAACCTTGGAAGGAGAGATTATATACTCTCCTTTTTTTGTTGTCATTATTGAATATTGGATGAATCTCTTCCATAAACATAGATGAAGGGGGAAGAGATATGAAAATATTAAATAATATAAAACAGAATAAGTTTAGAGAGCCATTGCCAAATAAAAAAATACTAGGATTAATTGTTGTTGTAGTTCTCATTATATTTGGAGTAATAACGCTAAATATTAAGAAGGCAGAGAATGTGCCAGGATGGAACTGGGGTCTGGGAGATAGGGTAATAGTAATTGATGCAGGGCATGGTGGGGTAGACCCAGGCGCAATTGGTTCAAATAACACCTTAGAGAAAGATGTAACTTTAGAAATTTCCAAAAGACTACAAAGCCTTTTTGTTCAGGCCGGGGGCAAAGTGATAATGATAAGGGAAGAGGATCGTGATTTTGGACAGTCGGACAAACTCTTTCAGAGAAAAAGAGAAGATCTAATTCAGAGGATAGAGATGGCAACAAATTCTGGGGGAGATATATTTTTGAGTATTCATGCCAATAGTTTTCCGGATAAAAAGCAAAGTGGACCGCAGGTTTTTTACCATGCTCAGTCAGTTGAAGGAAAAGTGCTTGCCGAAAGTATTCAAGATACCTTAAATGAGGTTGGAAGTAGAAAAAGGACAGCAAAATCTAATCAGAGTTTTTTTATATTAAAGAACACTAATCAGATAGCAGTTACCATAGAAGTTGGTTTTCTTTCTAATCCTGAGGAGGAAATGAAACTTACTCAGCCAAAATATCAGCAAAATATAGCTATGGCAATTTATGAAGGAACAGCAAGTTATTATAATAATAAATAAGGACAGTGAGTACTATGCCATATTCATCAGTGATTGCTAGATAGCTATTAAAGTGTATATATGTTACATATTTACTAATAATTTTTGCTTGATAGTAAGGATACAAAAGTGCTGAACTCTAAAATCAATTGGTAATTTTTGATATGCAAGATATTAGGCATCTGTGTAACTGAGGCACTTAATTACGGCTTACAAATAAAATAATTATTACCAATTATTAATAAAAGCAGGAAGTATATATAGTAATCCAGAATATTAGTGAAAAGAAAATAAATAGGGGGAAACCTGAAATTGAATTTACAAACTGTTGTCCTTTTGCTGTTAGGAATTATATTTATATTTTTTGGGTGGAGATGTAAAAATGAAACCAACGAAGATATTCTTACATCTCTTAAAGGATTGGCAGGTTTGAAAAAAGAAATAAGAGAATTAAAACAACAAATTAGATATGTAGATGCAAAACTTGACCAAACTATTTCAGTAGTTATGGAAAATGAAATTCAAAAGAAACAAAGTGCTAAAGAAAAAATCAAACTAACAGAAGACAAGTTAGAGCTAAATAGTAGTAATAGTAATATAAAATCAAATAATTCAAAGATGTATAAGGACGTAATTTTACGACATGGGCAACATATGCCTGTGCCTAAAATTGCAGAGCAATTGTCAATAAGCCAAGATGCTGTGTCAATGATTATAAGAACTTATCAAAGAGGTTAATATATGAAAAACTTGAAGGTATATTTGCTGGGAATAGGGACAGGGCTTATCATCAGTGCAATTATAGTTACTTTGTTTGGAATATTTGATTGTAATAAGATATTATTTGAAAGAACATATCAGAAGGTGGAAGAAGCTGATAAAAGTGATAAAGTAGTAGAGCCTAAGAAAGAAGAATATTTAGGAAATAAAAGTATGGATATGGGTCAGACAAAGGCTGAAAATGATACTTCGAAAAATGTAGAAGTAGAATTAGTTAACAAAAAAGTAACAATCGATAAGGGTGCAACTGCTATAGAAATTGCTGATATATTATGTAGTGAAGGAATAATTAAGGATAAACAAAAATTTTTAGATATAGTAAATAATAATAATATTTCGCGGAACTTTATTGCTGGAGAATATAATTTGTCAACAAATGAAAAAGAAGACATAGTAATTAATATACTACAAAATAATGGACAGGTTGTGGGAGAATGAATAAAGCAAAAAGGGAGATATTATTTGAGGCTGATTCACGGCTTGAGGATATTTGGGGGTTGGCAAAACAAATAGGTGAGAATCCGGAAGAGGGATATAAAGAATACTTTGCTGTTCAGGTGCTTACAAATTATTTAAGAGAGAACGATTTTGAAGTAATTAAGCCTTTAGCAGATATGGACACAGCATTTCAGGCAGTATATAAAAGTGGCATGCCAGGGCCGAAAATAGTTTTTTTAGCTGAATATGATGCCTTGCCGGATATAGGACACGGATGTGGACATAATCTTATAGGAGCAGCTAGTGTAGGGGCGGCCGTGGTACTTGGTAAGATGTTAGAATTACCGGGTGAAGTTCAGGTAGTGGGGAGCCCGGCAGAGGAAACGAGTGGGGCAAAAGTAATATTAGCTGAAAAAGGATTGTTTAATGATTCTGATGCGGCAATGATGTTTCACCCTGGAAGCTGTAATGTCCCTGAACTTTCCAGTTTAGCGCTAGATGCGGTTGAAATAATATTTCATGGGAAGAAAGCTCATATGGCAGTATCTGATAAAGTAGGAATAAATGCTCTTGAAGCTATGATAAACTTTTTTCAGAGAACGAGCAAAATGAAAAAATGGTTGGCAAAGGATGAACGAATAGATGGAGTAATAATTGAAGGCGGACAATCTCCCAATATAGTTCCAGATAAAGCGATAGCCCATTTTTATATTAGAGCGCGAACCAGAGAAGCTCTTGATAGGGTACGAATTAAAGTAATAAAAGCTGCAGAAAAATCTGCCTTAGAGGTTATGGCAAAAATGGATTGGAACTATTATGAATATTCATACAATGAAATGTGTAGCAACAAGGAATTAGCGGCATGTTTTAGAAATAATTTATCGGATTTGGGAGAAAAAAATATTGAAGCGCCACAACTAATGGCAGGGTCAGTAGATATGGGAAATGTTAGTCATGTGGTACCTGCTATACATGCCTACCTTCAGATGGGAAAAGGGACTGAAATTCCACATACATTAGAATTTGCTCAAGCGGCACTTTCTCAGGAAGGTAAAAAAGTTTTATGTATGGCTATAAAGTCGTTGGCATTAACTGGTTGGGATGTACTTACAGATATACAACTGTTGAACAAATTAAAAAAGGAATTTAAAAAAAACGAATGATTTTGCTTCTGAAACCTTAAGTAGTTGATTAAGTAAAATTAAACTTTTTAGTAATAATTTTAAAGTGGATAGCAAGTATACTATCCGCCTAAATGTCTTATGAATTAAATC
>JBAYAL010000037.1:0-8090 GCA_041669825.1 Eubacteriales bacterium
AAAGTGCACCACCTGATGGCCAAAGTGCACCACCTGATGGTCAAGGCGCACCACCGAACGGTCAAGGCACACCACCGGACGGTCAAGGCACACCACCGGACACAGAGTAACAGGTGAAAAATAACGGTTGACGGGGTGACAAAGGGGGTGACAAAGGGGGTGACAAAGAGATTGGGGTGCTGTCACTCATATAATACCCCTGTTAGTTCCTGTCAATCTCCCAATCTACCTCATTGACAATCCATATTTTTCTATCAACTCTTTTATGTATAGATTTCTTTTATGTACGTCAAGTTTTTGTATATCTACCGTATGGTCGATTTTGCAATGATCTTTAATTATTATTCTAGCATCACCATCTGTTAATCGTCGTTTTTTTGATATATCTGAACACTCATTATCATTTTCTTTGATTATATATTCAATAAGGCTCCTTACTGCTTTTTCTCTGTCAGTATTAAAAATATCGAGCTCAAAGTCTGTATCAGCCTTATTTTTTCTTTCAATATAATCATTTTAATTAGTCCATATATAATCTTTAATTTTATTTACTATACTAGCCTTACAAGGATTTTGAAATATATATCGAAGTACTGTGAGGAAGTAGACACCATCTTCTATGGACTCGCTTTTAAACCAATCTTGAAATAGGTACCCTACTCTGTCATACTTTTTGTTATACCATAAAACATAACTACCACCTATCATTCTTATTACTGTCTCTAATTGTTCCTTACCTTCCTTTAGTAATAAATGCTTATTGTTTACTCATTAAACAATAAGCATTTAACTTATATTCACAAATTTCTCTATATCTTTGCAAGATTAGAATAAACTTGCAAAGATATTCCTCATCTTCAAACAAAGTTTGGCGATTTATTCCCCTCATAATGATATATTCCACTTTTACTTTTTATCATCTCAGCTCTTAGTATTACAACCATTCCTTGGTAAATTATACCACAGGAGTGATTGTGTCAATATCCCCGTCCTTTTGTCACTTCAGGAGTGATTGTGTCAATATCCCCGTCCCCTTGTCACTCCCTTGTCACTTCCCTTGTCACTTGGTCCCCTTGTCACTTGTCACCCCCCCTTGTCACCTCCCTTCACCTAGGACTGCAAGAAAATACTTTCATTGCAATAATTGCCAATATATTATAAAATGCAAATTAATATCGGAGGTGGAAAATGATGTCGAGATTTACTAAGAAGCTTTCAATAAAAACAGGCTTACCTCCAGGCTCGCTTGTGCATATTGGACGAGAATTTAGCCAAGATACTCTTATTGAGGTTTTTGATTATAATGCAGAGGGATTCAAGGAATACAAGTTCAATCAGAACGCAATACAACAATTTGAATTGTTACCATTAGTAGGCAAGGACGAGGTAAGATGGGTCAATGTTAATGGGTTAAATAAGCTAAATATAATTGAAAGCATATGTAAATTCTATAATATCCATTCGTTAGTAATGGAGGATATATTAAATACAGCCCAACGCCCAAAAATTGAAGATTATGATAGTTATTTATACATTGTAGCTAAAATGATTTATTTTGACCACTCGACAATGATTGATGAGCAGCTTAGCATTATCCTCGGTAATGGGTATATTATCTCCTTTGGTGAAAGAGAAGGGGACGCATTTAAGCAAATACGCGAAAGAATTAGAAAAAATAGTATCCATATCAGAAAATCAGGAGCTGATTACCTTGCCTATTCAATGCTAGATGCTGTAGTTGATGGCTATTTTGATGTTTTAGAAAATCTTGGAGATAAAATTGATGAAGCCGAAGAAGAATTGCTCGACAACCCTACTATCGATAGTTTGCATAAAATACGAGAATTGAAAAAAGATTTGCTGTATATGCATAAATCTATTTGGCCACTCAGAGAAGTCGCATCATGGATGGAGAGAAACGAAAATAACATTATTAAAAACCCCACACAAATCTATATCAAAGACATATATGATCATATCATTCAAGCAATTGACACCACAGAAACGTTCAAAGAATTGCTCGCTGGGTTAATGGACATATATCTATCAAGTATTAGCAATAAAATGAACGAGATTATGAAAGTTCTTACCATTATTTCAACAATGTTCATTCCACTTACTTTTTTGGCTGGTTTGTATGGTATGAATTTTAAATATATGCCCGAATTAGAATGGCGATGGGGATATGGTGCTGTAATAGTAGTAATGGTAGCAATAGCAATTGCGATGATTATGTATTTTAAACGCAAAAGGTGGTTTTAATATCTTCAAGTCAGATAATGATGTGAAAATAGCTACATAAATAATCCTTCAATTTATCTGATTCCATGCTCACATTGTGGGTTGGAACTTCGTCACTGGAGTGTTGTTGATCGACAAACCCGTTGTGGTCTCACATTTTTTTATAGTCTCCGCCAGGAATAAGCGCCATAGTTTCTTGTTGTAAGGTTGATGGCGTTATTGGTAGTTGCGAAGATTTCATCTTAACTACCCTCTTCCATCGTACGAACCGCAATGACGGCATGTTTTACTTCCGGTGCATCATACGTAGTCATCCCATTGGATAAATCTACATACCACTGACGGCCCCCCGAGGACAAAGCCGATGAAGTCCAATACTTATCTGAGCTTATTGAAGAAAAATATTCTTGATCCACTGCAGGGCTACTCAAGCTTCTATCGCAAAGCATTGCCAATTCAGGCATCGTAGGAAGACGCCAGGAATACGAACCGTTTTCATTCAATTTATCTATATAAGATTTTGCTTCCGAGAGACTTAAGCCTGATTTGTTACTCTGTTGCCAGACAAGTTTCAGCAAATAATCAGACACCGTCTTATCCCCATTGTCGACAAATCGAGGGCTTTTAACTTCCCAGTTACCACGGACGCATTTGAGAGAATAGATCTTTTCCCCTCCAGCGGCACGGCTTTCATTAATAGGTTTATCCCCAGTTCCGCCTCCAGCATTGAGTACCCAGGCCTTGTCGGTAACCCCTGGTGTACTTTCACTGCTCCAGAAATACTCGGTCTCAGTTAATCCTAAGATATCATTAAAGGGTGGTTTGTTTAAAGAGGTATCTACGATAGACAACAGTTCGAGCATGGTCGGCATGCGCCAGTCATTAAAACCACCTATCGACAACCCATCAGGGGCCTGTGTGGCCTGTTCCAACGACACATCAAATACTTCACCCTTCTGCCAGATCAGCCCCGTCTTTTTATCCGTTACCGTCTGATCCCCATTATCGGTAAATCGTTCTGTGTCGATGGGGCTACGGCTTACCTGAGGTTCCTGTTTTTGTCCACCCTGTTCGGGTCTGATATCCTTTTTCTGACTTTCCCCATGATTACTTACTACCGCCAGTATCACTACCATCACTATCACTACCCCTGCCAACAACATGAGCCATCTCTTATAATAAAATAAGTGCACAAATTTGCTTTTCACTTTTTACATACCCTCTTTTCAGCTGACTTCCTTATAGCTATATTTTTCATTTAAGGAAGCTTAATTTTTTAACTTGGTTAATTATATTTTTTTCCTTTAAAAAAATTACTGATACGTATGTTACAACTAATCCACCTTCCTTTATACTCTTTATAACAATATAATAAAGTACGTTTGTGTTATTTATGTGAAATAACAAACATTTTTTGCATTATTGAGTGCTAATCTATTATGCCTCTTTTTACAATCCTGTAAAGAGGCTATCACAGGTTCCACTCTGGTCGCTCTATTTTCTACAAGACCAGCAATAGTTTATCCTCTTTATAAATTTTCTCGTCCTTTTATTATTAATTTTAACCAATTTATGTATTATTCTTTCTTTTAGCAGATTTCACTTAAAAATGCACATAATTCCCCTTACCCCACGTTTTAGCTTCCTATTTGTGGTAGGGAATTAACTTTGATAGTGACTGAATTGCTGATTATCAGCCCAATATACCCCAAAGTATCCTTGCAAAAAGCCAATATTGATTTCCATATTGGCAACTCTTTATGTAATCTCATTTTATTTAATTAATTTCCTTAAACTTTTTAATAGGTAAAACCACCAATCAAAGCATTGAACTTAAGTTCTTCAAGTTCAAATTTGACTGCAAAGTATCTCTCTTTAACTACAGTTTTATATAGCAACTCTTTATTGTGAAAATGATTAAACAACGTCATTTCACTTATCCCTGCTTCATTGGCAATAATTTTGGTTGGTACGCCATCATAACCGTTTTTTGAAAATAGTTATTCTGCAACTTTTAGTATTTTTTTTTGTTTCCCGTTTTACCATTATTAATCCCCCCATTATCTCATTTACTATATCTTCTTAAAGAAAAAACATTATAGTGTTTGCTATAATATTATAATTATTGTAAACACCCAAGTATTCCCCCTATAAAAGTTCAAAGATTAATTGAATAAAAAAGGCTCTAATCAAATCATACGTTGATCTGTTTAGAGCCTTTTTATCAATAATTATTCTCTGTGAAATTTTCCCATCCTTTTATTTAAAATTAAAATCTGTTTGTTAATAATCCTCCCATTTATCAGTTTCCTCTAAAAAATATTTATCCGTCGGTTGTTCCATTTGTAAAAGCCTTATCCTCACCAAAAAACAAAAAGCACAGACGTCATACTTGACCTGTACTAATTCGTTCGTTAGACAGCTTATTTACACCACGCTCAAGGTGATAGAAATTCTACTGAAATTAGGCATTTTACAGTGGTTGGGGCTAAATTACTGATCGCCAAGGGGGATGAAGTATTTTTTTGGTGATATTGAGGATAATATTAATATTTCAATTAAAAAGGAGTGTTTATTATGGCAAGAGTTGCAAGAGAAATGGTAGAAAAAGCAGGCGTTGATGTTAACAAATTACTTAACTTACTGGTCAATAATGCTGCAGCGGAACTAACAACTTACTATTATTATACTATTCTTCGTGCCAATCTAATTGGCTTACAAGGAGAAGGGGTAAAAGAAATTGCTGAAACTGCTCGTATCGAGGACAGGAATCATTTTGAAGCATTGATACCAAGAATATATGAACTTGGGGGAAAATTACCAGATTGTATGAAACAATTTCACGATGCTTCTGCTTGTCCGCCAGCAAAACTTCCAATAGACCCCAATAATGTTGAAGAATTATTGAAAGTTTTAGTAGGAGCTGAGAGATGTGCTGTAAGTGGATATACCGAGATATGTAATATGACTGCAGGCAAAGACCACAGAACTTACGATTTAGCCTTGGCAATCCTTAATGAAGAAATAGAACACGAATCCTGGTTCTCTGAGTTTTTAGGTGAGGGCCCTTCGGGACATTTTATGAGAAAAGGTGATACTTCTCCTTTTGTTTCAAAATTTTTAAGATAAAAGTTTTTACGTCGTTAGTATACATTTTTCTCATACCCCTCCTTTTTGGCTATTTTAGACTTGCAACATAAACACATACTGGCATTTTTTTCAACGTACACGCTTCCCTATATGTCGGGATATTACCGGTAATTTTCATTTCACAATTCTTCATTTAATTCCCTCTTCCACTTACTTCCCCAAACAGTTCCTTCTTTACTAAGCCGGACACCCTTCCCCATATTTGAATGATCTGGACGAGGTGATTGATAATATTTAAACAAAGTACTTGGCTTATTATTTAGTAACAGCAAGTTTACATAGGTCCATTTCCTTATACCCTCTGGGATTGTTTTTTATTGTAATGTCCCCAGAAGATACATTACGGGCAAGTCCAGAATAATGTTTGCAAACACCTAAGCCAGAGAAAGTAGTTCCTTCACCTTCTGGCTTGGCACAGTACTTGCATAATCCCAAACAGCGACACCTGAAAACAGATATACTAACGAGATATTTTTGC
This sequence comes from Eubacteriales bacterium, assembly GCA_041669825.1. Classification (GTDB taxonomy): domain Bacteria; phylum Bacillota; class Desulfitobacteriia; order Desulfitobacteriales; family Syntrophobotulaceae; genus JBAYAL01. The sequence continues at coordinate 5,870 of JBAYAL010000037.1, forward strand.
ATTTCTGTCATAATATATGGAGGTAAGCTATCTTCTCCTGCAACATTTACCAACTTGTCGTTAGTGTATGTTACAACTACTGACGCTGAGTTTTGCTTGTTCAGTAAGCAGAATTCTACGATATTACCAGGCTTTTTTTTTGAATCTTGGATAGTCCAATTCTTTGCTACCATTACATTAACCTACTTTCTTAATATCAGTTTATATATAATCATGCTTGATTGTTTGCTAAATTAATCCAATTTAATAAGATTGATATTCGCCATCCAATAAGTCTTTGACTAATAAGCGTCAAAATAAGTGGCCAGATAAACAAATATTTTCTACTTATAGTAATAATTATTAGTATGGAACTGCAAAAGTAAGACGAATAATTACTAATAAATCTCACCTGTTTTTCGAATTCAACCACTTTTAAGTTATCAGTAACACCTTGATTATACTTACTATTTTATCACTGTTGTTAAGCATAACTCGAAAATCATCATCTCAAATTGTTAAAACTTACTTTATTATAGTCTATATATAAAATACTAGTAAAGTACAAAAGTACCTGGCTTCATTTCAATAGCTATTTTAATAGTTTCACAGTTTCACAGTTTCATAGTTTCATAGTTTCATAGTTTCACACTGTCTTTATAACTTCTTGAACTCTTCCAATTTGCCCATCCGCAAGTCTTACTTTAATTCCCCTTGGATGTTTCTGAGAATTTGTCAAGATATCTTTGACGATACCACGCGTCCTTTTTCCTGTTCTTTGATCTTCTTTTAATACAATATCTACTACGATTCCAGCCTGAATATTGCTTCTTATTTGACCGTCCATGTTTTAACGCCTCCCCCTAGTCTATTCTCCGATATAGCTCTATTATACACCAAACGTCGGGATAGCCACTAAAACACATTAAATTTAATGGGGGATAGTTTTCTCCAAATATGATTAACAAATATGCAAAACTCCTCTTCTAAAATCAATAGTTTGGCTGTGATAAAAACTGCTACAGATAAAATACCACAGCTGGTTGAAAAACTGTTTTAGTTAAAAAGAAGCATCTGCTAAACATTTAGGAAATGCTTCTTTTATAGTTATGGGAGATGTTATCTACGATACCGATGTAGATCACGATAAATTCTTCTAATATTACGTTAGTTGGAGAGGAATACATATAGATACATGTGATATCATTAAAGGATCAAAAGGAAATAGGTGAAAAAGCAATGAATAAAGAATATTTACCTGTCAATAGAAAAGATATGGAATCAAGAGGATGGGACCAGGTAGATTTTGTGTTGGTTACCGGAGATGCTTATGTTGACCATCACAGCTTTGGTACAGCAATAATTTCTAGAGTCCTCGAAAGTAACGGCTATAAGGTAGGTATTATCCCTCAGCCTGATTGGAAAAACACTGATGATTTTAAAAAACTGGGAAAACCACGCTTAGGATTTTTGGTGACAACTGGAAATATGGATTCTATGGTTAACCATTATACTGTGAATAAAAAATTAAGAAAGACTGACTCATTTTCTCCAGGTAATAAAATGGGATGCAGGCCTGACCGAGCAACTATTGTTTACTGTAATCGCATACGAGAAGCCTATCAAAATATTCCGCTTATCATAGGAGGGATTGAAGCCAGTCTTCGAAGATTTGCTCACTACGACTACTGGAACGATAAAGTTCGCAAATCAATTTTATTTGACAGCGGCGCGGACCTACTAGTTTATGGCATGGGAGAAAAGCAAATTGTTGAAATTGCAAAGTATCTGAATGACGGATTAGATATACAGTATATTCGGCACGTACCCGGGACTTGCTTTCTGGTCAATCATTTAGAAGATGCCGGGAGCTGTATTGAAATTCCATCCTTTGACATGATATTTAAGGATAAAAAAAAATACGCAGAAGCGTTTAAAATTCAATACCAGGAACAAGACCCAATTAGGGGAAAAACACTTGTCCAGCTGCACGGAATAAAGTATCTGGTTCAGAACAAACCGGAAATGCCGCTTAACAGATCTGAACTTGACACTGTGTATTCTCTTCCGTACAAAAACAATTATCATCCCATGTATGAAAAATTTGGAGGAATACCGGCCCTAGAAGAAGTTAAATTCAGTATTCTGAGCTCTCGCGGCTGTTTCGGAGGCTGTTCTTTTTGTGCACTGCACTTTCATCAAGGCAGGATCGTTCAAAGCCGCAGTCAAGAATCAATCATTC
>JBAYAL010000038.1:0-8070 GCA_041669825.1 Eubacteriales bacterium
CAAGGTGGATATGGAAGAACCCTTACCGATTACTCCGATACAGAAAAAGAGCCTTGTTATTATTTTTTGTGCAGTATTCACTATTGTTATTGTTCCTATTCTGACTAAAAACATTGGCGGTTCATTCCTGACCACAATCAGCAATTTCAGCGGGGTTGCCCCTGTTTGTCTCGTTGGTGCAGTGGCCAATATGTTACTGAATATCGGGGATGACAAAGTTGTTATGAAAACAAGAATTCCTTGGAACACGTTGGCTATGTTGTGGGGGATGGGAATCCTGCTTGGTTTGGGAGCTATACTCGGCGTAAATGATTACCTGGCCGAACAGGCTCAGCATATCCCTGCAGGCTTAGTTCTAACTTCCTTCCTTCTGATAGCAGGCGGTTTAAGCCTGTTCGCCAGCTCTTTGAGCGTCGTTTATCCATTGCTTCTGCCGATTGCAGGCATATTGGCTGTGGGTCTCGGTCTTAATCCGATTGCATTAATGGCTGCTATTATCATTGGCTCCGCAACGACGGCAATGAGCCCTCTGTCTACCGCGGGTGCTCTGAATATGTCTAGTTGTTCGCCTGATGTTTATGACAATGCCCAGATGTTCAACAATATGTTTATCACGGCAGTAGTCACCATGGGCTTATTGCTTGTTGCAGGTTTCCTTAATATGTTTGGCCTGTGGGGTATGTTGCACCTATAAAGCGTAACAAGTAGAAAAAAGTTCTATAAGCTATTCAATATATAAACAACAGGACGGGATTTATTCCGCCCTGTTGGTTTACAAATTTTGCAAGAAAGGTGGGAAACATGTATGACCCATACTGTTTATATATCGGATGATTATGATTTGAAAGAAACTATGGATAATATAAGTGCTAAACTGACTGAACGCGGTATTCAGGTAATTCGAGGGCCAAAGACGATTAAAGGAATAAAACTGGTCATTCCCCCGGAGGAATATAAAAAGTATTTTGCGGATGCAGAGGTAGCCCTGTTTAGTTCGCGTTCTGTTTGTCCAGCGGAACTGATCAGTTATGCTCCAAAACTGAGGGGCTTGGTATGTCCGACGATTGGCACAGAAAGCTTGGATATGAAGACTGCCAATGAACGGGGAATTATTGTTGGTAACGGTGCGTGCCCAGAAAACTATCTTGGAATGGCTGAGGCAAATGTTCTGCTGACGCTGATGCTGATGTATAACCCTAATAAGTGCATTGAAATTGTGAAAAAGAATCTTCCTAAGCCGGTGGAATCACAGCACTGGGCGCACTTGCTTTGGAAAAAGACGATTGGTGTTATTGGCTTTGGCCGTATTGGTAGAGCTTATGCTGAACGGTTAAAAAATTTCGATCTTCGTATTTTAGTATACGATCCTTACGTAAAAGCGGGTGCAATTCCACCGTATGCAACATTGACTGATATGGACACGTTGCTTGCGGAAAGTGATCTGGTAGATGTGTTTCTTCCGGTAAATGATGAGACTAGAGATATGGTTAATTATGAATTCCTGAGCAAGATGAAGCCGTCGGCTTACTTTATAAATACATCCAGAGGTCAGCTTGTTGATGAAGACGGCATTTGTCGTGTTTTACGGGAAAAGCGAATTGCTGGAGCAGCTCTTGATACCTATAAGGTAGAACCTCTGCCAATGGATAGTCCGCTCAGGGAATTCGATAATCTTATTTTGACTCCTCACTTAATTGGTCACACATTGGAAAATCAGCTGGTCTTTGCAGACATTGGTGTAGAAAATATCACCAGGATACTAAACGGTGAGTTGCCTTTGTATTGTGTAAATCCTAAGACAGAGGAGCGATGGCGTGAGCGCTTGGCTATACTGGATAAAACTAAGTCGTAAGGTAGCAGGCACAGAATGTAAAGGTACAGCAGTTAAACCTGAAAATCAGTGAAAAGTGAAAGGAGCATGAACTATGTATACTTTTGAACCGGATAAAATGAGGTTCCCAATTTCGGATGGAGAGCTTGAGCGTAGATGGGCTCTTGTAAGAGCTGTAATGAAAGAAGAGAACGTGGATATTCTGGTCATTCAGAACGATCATCAGTACCGTAGTGGTATGGTTCGCTATTTTACGGATATTGGTAGCTTGTCAAACCCTGTAACAGTACTGTTTCCCATTGACGATGAGATGACAGTTATAGCAAACGGAGGAGGATACAATCCTGGGCAGACACCTGCGTATGGCTGCAGGGGAGTGAAAACTCGTTTGGGAGTACCCATCTTCCCGACATATGTGGAAGAGCTCAATACTAGAGATGCGCAGGCCGTTGTCGAAATTATCAGAAAACGCGGCGACAAAAAAGTTGGGCTTGTCAGGATCAGTTCTATGCTTGGCAGCTTTTACAAGTATGTTACGGAAAATTTAAAAGATTTGGAGCTAGTCGAATTTACAGACCAGATAGACAAGATTAAAGCAGTCAAAAGCCCTGAGGAAATCAAATATGTTCGTAAATCTGCAAAAATGCAGGACTATGTTGCTGCTGCAGTGCCCACGTTTCTGCGTCCCGGAAAATATGAATATGAAATCCGTCACGAGATACGTCATCTGCTTAGTGATTTAGGAAGTGAAGAGCAGTTAATTATGATTGGCTCGGCCCCAATGGGAGAAAGAGCGGGACATAACGGGCACTTTTTTCAAAATCGCAGGATTGAAAAAGGTGATCAGGTATTTATCATGCTTGAGCCCAATGGCCCTGGGGGCTTTTGGACGGAACTCAGCAGAACCTGGGTGCTTGGTGAACCATCACAGGATCTGCTGGATGTCTGGGCCGACGGCGTAATAGCGCAAGCTTATACCGCATCTCTGCTTGTTCCGGGTAATACGGGTGCTTATATCTATGAAAAATACAACGAGTTTGTAGTCAAAATGGGTTATGAAAAAGAGACTAGAATTCATGCTCATGGCCAAGGATATGATTTGATGGAACGCCCCGGGGTTCGCGGGGAGGATCCGATGCCGATTCAACTTAATATGAACATCGCGATTCATCCTACCTTTGCGAAGAACGGTGCTTATATTTCCAGTACTGATAATTTCCTAGTAACGGAGAAAGGTCCGGAACGCCTGCACCAATTCCCACAGGAGATTATTGTATTAGATTAAGAAACGGTTATGTAATCGAGGGATATAATTAGGAAAAAGCTTCTATGTCATATTATCTGTACCCATTATCAATGATAATGGGTACAGATAATATAAAAAAGAAAAACAAAATATCGTTAATGAGAAATCCTTATAATCTTCATTATATAAAAGGTGCAAGATATGCTAGAAATAAATCTTTCCGATTAGTCAAACTGCTTCAGGCATCTTATCGATTTTTTCACTGAACCTGTTATATAGATCCTATAATATCAAATTTTGAATATCTCAATGCTGTTAGGAAATATCATGAAAATGCGGGTGAATAATATTTTGCTTGTTTTTTAATTAGTGAATAACTGCAATCATAAAATTTATTTAAATTGAATTAATAGGGGGAATAAATAAAAATGGATAAAAAAAAGACAATTGGTATTATTTTTGCTACAATTATACTTATAGCAACATGGTTTATACAGACTCCAGAAGGATTGACGATGGCGGGGAAAAATTCACTGGGGGTTTTGCTTTGTGCACTTGTTCTTTGGACCACAGAGGCGATACCTGTTGCGGTAACATCCTTAGCGATAATAGTCCTACAACCTATTTATGGGATTGCCGTACTTGACACAGCTTTTAAAGAATTTATCTCCCCGGTAATATTTTTCGTTATAGCAACCTATGGGGTTTCTGTTGCAATTATGAAGACCCCATTGGCTTCTCGTATGGCAAGATGGCTGTTAAAAAGAGCAGGAAATGATTCAGGCAAGGTAATCTTAGCATTTTCTATTGCGTCTGCTCTTATTTCTACTATTGTCTCTAATGTTCCAGCAACGGTACTGTTTATGAGTCTGGCGATGAGTATTTTAGTAAAAACAGGAGCAAAACCGGGATCAAGTCAATTGGGAAAAGCTTTAATGATTGCGATTCCTTTTGCAGCTATGATCGGAGGAATTGCTACCCCTGCAGGGAGTTCAATTAATATTTTAGCTTTGTATATGTTGGAAAAATATGCTCAGCTTCAGATAACGTTTTTGGATTGGATAATTTTTGGCCTTCCAATTGCTATCATTATGGTTCCCATCAGTTCCCTTATTCTTGTAAAAATATTTAAGCCAGAACCTATTGAAATAGATTTAACTTCAATATTGAAAGAAACAGATGAAGAAAAAGGTCTTAGTATTATGGAAAAAAAAGTATTGATTATTGTAATGCTTATGATGGTCTTTTGGGTAGCCAGTACCTGGGTTCCTGTAATTAATATTACGATGGTTGCAATAGTGGGATTGATTGCTTTTTTCCTACCTGGTATTAATGTCCTTACTTGGGATGAATTTTCAGCAGAAGTTGGTTGGGATGCAGTATTGATGATTGGCGGTGTGACATCTATTGGGGCAGGCGTAGTTGCATCTGGACTTAGCACTTGGTTTTTGGACGCAGTATTACACAATTTTGTCGGAATGCCTTTGGTTCCATTGACATTTTTGGTGGGGATGATTATGAATCTGTTGCACTTGGTTTTACCAATAGGGCCGGCTTTAGTATCGATTGCTGTTCAACCTCTTTCTGATTTATCAGGTGTCATTGGTGTTAGCCCAGTAGTATTTGGAGTTACAACGGCTTTTATGGCTGGGTGTTGTATGTTGTTACCTCTAGATGCAGTACCGTTGATTACTTATAATAAAAAATATTACTCAATGTTAGATATGTTTAAATCGGGAATTATTGTTAGTTCTATTTGGGCCTTGTTGATAGCACTTTGGGTTCCATTTGTTGCTTCACAGTTGAATTATTAGAAGAAAGTTAATATTATATATGAGACAGCTATAGATAGATGAACATATAAAGAAGAAAATATAGTAAATATAGACACTATAAGTAGTCGGGATATCCATGACATTCCCCAAATTTATGAAAACAAAGGGGAGTTTCAAAATATCTATTTTATGAAGAAGCATAGGAAGCTAATAAAGAAAGGTCTTATTAAAAATGTATGCTACTATTAAAAAATCACCGTATATACGGTGGTTTATACTTATTAATGTTGCATTAGGTAGTTTTATGGCGACTCTGGATAGCAGTATTGTAAATGTAGCATTACCGACAATGACACAAGAATTTCATACCAACTTGACTAGTATTCAATGGGTAGTAACAGCTTATTTAATTGTAATCGCAAGTCTTCTTCCTATTTTTGGAAGATTAGCGGACATTATTGGCAGAAGACGCGTTTATTTAGCAGGTATTTTGATATTTCTTATTGGATCTGCTTTATGTGGGCAAGCTTATAGTATTAGTTTCCTAGTTGGAATGCGTGTTATTCAGGCTATTGGTGCCTCTATGCTTATGGCTAATAGTCAGGCCCTAATTATTTCTGCTTTTCCAGCTCATGAACGAGGCAGAGCTTTAGGGCTTAATTCAACAATTGTAGCGCTTGGAACTTTAACAGGACCTGTGCTTGGAGGTCTTCTTGTTGGACAATTGGGGTGGAGATCTATTTTTTATATTAATATTCCTCTGGGTATATTAGCATATCTAGTTGCTTTTGTAATTCTGCCCGTTGATCCAAGAAAAGAGAAAATTTCTAAATCGGATTATCCAGGTACTATTCTTTTTTTTCTAGGATTAAGTATTCTTCTATATTCGGTTAGTAATGGACAAGAAATAGGTTGGAAATCCAGCGTTATACTTGGAGGTATTTTTACAGGCCTAGTATTGTTAATATTTTTTATTATTGTAGAGCGTCGGACATCAGATCCTATGATTAATTTGGGTTTGTATAGCATAAAACCTTTTCGGCGTGGCAATTCCTCTTCGTTTTTATCTTTTGCAGGACAATACGCGTACATAATTCTAATGCCTTTTTATTTACAGGGTATTTTAAACTATTCAGTAGCTCAAACAGGATTGATATTGATGGTTCCGCCTTTGATGATGGCGATGATTGCTCCAATAAGTGGCTATTATTCTGATAAAATGGAACCAGCAATTTTGCCTACAATTGGTCTTTTGACGATGGCTTGTGGATTTTTCTATTTTTCAACAATTACCTCATATACACTATTTATTGGGATTATTCCAGGAAGTATTTTACTTGGGTTTGGTACTGGAATGTTTAATTCTCCAAATAACAATCGGATAATGGGTTGTGTACCACAAGCTGAATTAGGAGTAGCAGGAGGTTTAAATGCATTGGTGCGTAATCTAGGTATGGTGGTCGGAACAGTTTACTCAGTTTCATTGTTTAAGACTTGTCAGACTTTTATTCTTGCCAAGCTGGTTAATCCTTCTGCAGATCAACAGATAGAGGCTTTTATGACGGCTTTTCATATTGTAATGATTGTGAGTGGAATGATACTCTTGTCAGCATCAATAATTTCTTATAGCTATAAGAAATTTCAAAAAAATATTTTAAATGCTTTTTTTGGAAAATAATCTTGGAAATGGTTTTAGTGATAGAACCGTAATGTATACAGTATAAATTTCCTTGGATTACAGAGGTTTAAGAGAAGCATGATATAATGAAGAGCGAATAAGTAGTATTAATAGGAGGATATATGATTCGAATTATTGATAATGGAACATATCTTATAAATGGAAAAGATATGTTTGAGAGGCAGGAACAAGGAGTTCTGTATAATGTGGACGGACATCAGGTGAATATTGAGGATTCCCGGTTTTCTAAGCAAAAGCTCGAAACCCAAAGTGCTAGAAAAAATACAATGGCCTATAAAATACTGACAAGTCATAATTCTTCAGGTGATACTGAAAAATTGAAGATTCGTTTCGATGCTCTTGCTTCTCACGATATTACTTATGTAGGAATTGTTCAAACGGCGCGCGTTAGTGGATTAACAGAGTTTCCGGTGCCATATGTTCTAACAAATTGCCATAATAGTCTTTGTGCTGTCGGCGGAACGATTAATGAAGATGACCATGTTTTTGGGCTTTCAGCTGCACAAAAATATGGTGGAATTTTTGTTCCTGCACATCAGGCGGTAATCCATCAGTATGTAAGAGAGATGATGACCAGTTGTGGAAGCATGATTCTGGGGTCAGATAGCCATACACGATATGGAGTTCTTGGAACGATGGGGATTGGTGAAGGCGGACCGGAATTAGTCAAGCAAATTTTAAAGAAAACTTATGATATTTCTTATCCAGAAATAATTGCCGTATATTTAGAAGGTGAATTACGACATGGAGTGGGACCGCATGATGTTGCTCTGGCGATTGTTGGAGCGGTATTTAAGAGTGGGTTTGCGAAGAACAAAGTACTAGAGTTTGTGGGACCTGGAATTGCCAAGTTATCTGTGGATTGTAGAAATAGTATTGATATAATGACGACAGAAACAACCTGTTTAACTTCTATTTGGCAGACAGATGATAAAGTGAAAGAATATTTTGAAATTCATGGAAGGCCTCAAAGTTATTCAAAGCTAGAACCTGGAGAAACAGCTTATTACGATGGAGCGGTTATCGTAGATTTAGATAAAATTGAACCAATGATTGCGTTACCTTTTCACCCAAGTAATGTTTATACCATTGCGGAACTAAACAAGAATACCTATGATATTCTTAAAATTGCTGAAGAAGAGGGCAAAAAGCAAATTGAAAATCCAGCTATAAAATTCAATCTCACGGATAATATTGTTGGCGGTAGATTAAAGGTGGATCAGGCTATTGTGGCAGGGTGTTCAGGTGGTACTTTTGAGAACTTAGTTGAGGTTGCATCTATTGTAGAGAATCACTATATCGGTGATGAAAGCTTGTCTTTAAATGCTTATCCAGCTAGTCAGCCAATCTATCTCGAATTGGTTAAAAATGGGGCAGTGGCCAAAATGATGACCTTTGGTGCGATTGTTAAAACTGCCTTTTGTGGACCGTGTTTTGGTGCGGGGGATGTACCTGCCAATGGTGATTTTAGCATAAGGCATACTACTAGAAACTTCCTGAATAGAGAAGGCTCAAAACC
>JBAYAL010000039.1:0-7981 GCA_041669825.1 Eubacteriales bacterium
AATTGCTAAACTCCAAAAATTAAATATCTAAAAGATGCCTTAAAACAAACCAGGTTGGGAGTGAAACTCTCAACCTGGTTTGTTTGTGTTTAGCATATAATAATTTGATATATTAGAGTGCTTTAATTAGATTGATTAAATTAAATAAGACTTAAAAAACTATTCCCATGGCAATTAAAAGCAGAATGACAACTGCAACAATTGCTAGACCGCAAAGACAGTCTGAATGACACATACAGCCGGCCACTTGTGTTCCTACAGCCATAATAAGAGACCTCCTTTTAAAATTTAATTAAAAAATAACTCCTAAAGCAATCAGGATAAGAACAGCAATTGCAATAATCCCAGTTCCTACATTATTGTTACCACTGAAAGCGTAACTGGCAGTGTTTCCATAGCTCCCACAGCAACAACCTACATTTCCACCATAACCATATCCGTTGTACCCAAACATTATAGAATCCCTCCTCAATAAATATTTTTTTGCTTTGCCTTATATAGTATGAGCTATAGAAGATTTTGGTAACTAATGGAAATAAATATTTTACAGACGAGCAGAAATTAATAATAATTGTATTGATACAAGAAGGAATTTGGGCAAGAGGGTGGAATAATTTACATATATATCTATAAATGATAATAAATGTAATATGGAGGAACCCTTGTTGGAGAACATAGGAAGGAAAATTTGGTGGGGTGTTCTTGGGGTGTTGATTGTTGCGGCAGTATTTAGGTACTTGCTTCCAGTAAGTTCACCTGAACAGCTAACAGAGAATGAGGATTATAGGGAAATAGTAGTTTATATTACTGGAGCAGTAAATAATCCGGGACTTATTCATTTGCCCTTGGATGCTAGGTTAGATGATGCTTTGCAAGTGGCTGAGTTAAGTAATGATGCTGATTTGTTTGTTTTAAATCCAGCTCAGAAGCTCAAGGATGGGCAGAAAATTATTGTTCCCTATAAAACTGATCAGTTAGTTGATGAAGGAGTAGTTTTGGAATCTTCTGGAGAAGAGCCGGTAAAAAATGTGTCAGCAACTGTTTCAGTCGGTAATGCAGATGGAAAAGTTAATATAAATACAGCTGATTTAGAACAATTAGATGCAATACCGGGTATTGGACCAGCACTTGCCCAGAGAATAATTGATTACAGGGCAGAAAACGGCCTATTTTCGAGTCCTGAAGAGATTCAAAACGTTTCAGGGATAGGAGCTAAAACTTATGATAAAATGGCTTCTAGCATAACTGTGGGGCCTTAGGTGAAGGCATGAGAGATAGATGGGTATTAAGAGCAGGCGCGGTTTTGCTAGGGGGAGTTATTTCCGAATATAGTCGTTTGTCAGCTAGGGTATTTATTCTGGCCTTATTAGTGTTGATCTTCATTCGAATATTGAGGTGGAAACCAGCAGATTTTGCTCGGAGTTACTTTCGTCCAGAAATTATAATTCTTACTGTGAGTGTGGTAATTGGTTTTATTTATGGAATGACCGCTGAAAGAGGTTTGGCTGAGCCTTTAGTTATAAAGAATATAGAAGTAAGAGGGGAGCTTATAGATTGGAGTACTGATGAGATAGGTGGAAAGGGAATTTTTGAGATTGACGATACTAGGGATAGGTATTATCTAAAAGTATATAGTGAAGTAATCAGTGATAGCAGTTGGGCAAAAGTTCGCCAAGGTGATAGTTTGGCTTTTACAGCGAAGCTTGAACAGCCAAATTTTTCTGGTACAGAAGGTGGGTTTGATCCCCAATTGTATAATGCTGTAAGAGGAATAAGAGGAACACTTTATACTAGTGGGGAAACAGAGATAATCAAAGAAGGAAGGTCATCTTTTGTATGGTTGATAAGGGAGGAAGTGCGTAAAAGTTTAGTAGGATTTGAAAATGGATGTAGTGCAGTATTTGAAGGAATTTTGTTTGGCGATTCTTCGCAAATTCCTGATAATATTATAGAAAGATATAAAGTTACTGGTGTTCTCCACGTTTTTGCTGCTTCAGGAGCTAATGTTGCATTTGTGATAACACTAGTGTGGGGATTGCTTTTTTTTCTACCGAGGAAAGCAAGGATATTAGTATGTGTGGGGCTAATATTTTTTTATGCTTTGCTTTGTGGAGCTAATCCCCCAATAATGAGGGCCTCGATTCTGGGCACAGCTGTGCTTCTGGGAATGATAGGAAAAGGAAGGGTCTCTTCTTTGCGTTGGCTGGCATTTGCAGGGGTAATACTTTTTGCCTGGAATCCACTTTATCTTAGGGATATTGGATTTCAGCTTTCGTTTTCAGCTAGCTGGGGAATAATAGTTTTAGCCAAAAAAATGGGTGATATAAAAATATTTGATAAGATGCCTATTTTGCTAAGATTTACTGTGTTGGCAGTATTTGGAGTTCAGTTGGCTAGTTTGCCCTTGCTTATGGCTTGTTTTCATAGAGTTTCATTAATAGGATTATTGGCAAATGTTTTTGTTCTATTTATTTTAGGAGCTGTACTTCAATTTGGGTTGATAGGGACAATCCTTTTAATATATAAACCATTTGCTCTTGTTTTCTTTCAGGTATCTATCTGGCTAATTGAATTTACTGATACTGTGCTTGGCTTTCTAGCCAAAATTTCGTTGGCGGACTTTTGGGTACTAAATCCGGGGATTTTGTTTTTCGTTTTCTGGTATGTATCATTGGCAGTTTGGCTTATTGGTAGAAAAAAAGTCTGGTTTGTGTTCAGAGTACAGTTAAGGAAATTGAGTTGGACAATATTGATTTGGCATGAAAAACTCTTGGGCAAAAAACTTGAGAGTGGACAAAAAGCAAAGAGTTACTGTGGTGTTTTTTTAACGAAAGAATTTGCACAATGTATTATTAACTTGCTAAAAAAAGAGCAGTATCAAAAAACAATAGGAATTGTTATCGTCCTAATTTTGTTTTGGAGTCCTTGGAATTATTATCAAAGGTTGGAGGTTGTTTTTGTGGATATTGGTCAGGGGGATTGTATTCTTTTACATACCGCTGAGGAAAATATAATGGTTGATACAGGACCCAAAACTGAAAGCTTTGATTCTGGAGAAAGCATTGTTGTCCCTTATCTTATGCAAAGAGGAATAGGTAGTTTAGATATATTATTTATAACTCATGAGGATGGAGATCATATAGGTGGAGCTAATTATATAGTAAATAATATCCCAGTAAATAAAATTGGAGTCTCTGCTGTTGGTGAAAGATTATATAACGAAGAGTGGCAAAATGGTATTCCTATTCAAGATTATTCTCTAGCAGGAAAACTCTTACAACTAAGTGCTGGGGATAGGTTGGATTTTACTTCTGGCATGGTTATAGAAGTTCTTGCTCCGGTAGAAGTTTTGACAGGGACAAATGCTGATTCTAATAATAATTCTCTGGTAATTAAAGTACGCTATATGGGGAAATCAATTCTTCTGACTGGGGATATGGAACTGGAGGAAATGCAGACAATGGTGGAAAGAGGAGCGAATTGGGATGTGGATTTTTTAAAAATTCCTCATCATGGAGGGAAGAGCTCCTTTGACGAAGAGTGGTTTGATAATGTGAATCCTGAAGCTGTGTTTATTTGTGTAGGGAGGAATTCTTTTGGTCATCCAACAGAGAAGGTATTGTCTTATTGGAATGGTAGAGATATACCACTTTATAGGACGGATGAAGATGGCACGATACAGTTAATAATTGATAAAAATGGTACTGAGATAATACGGGGAAGGGATAAATAATGTAGTTTGAAAAGTGATACTAATTTGCGTTTAAGCTATTACATTCGAGTTAAATAACAACGCAGATGTGTCCAGGACGCGGTCATACTGTATTTGGGGTTGGTAGACTGATTATAAGGTTGGGGTCAGTTTGAGTAGCTTTAGCAACAATTAATGTTTTTAAAGCAAATTAGTATGAATACTGCTAAGAAGTGATATTGCTTGTAAGTGCTTGCTAAAAATTTGAGTTTCACCCTTTTTATGTTAAAATAGGATAGTTATTTGGCTACATAACTAAAAATTGTTTGAAAGGAAGTATGTAATATGTCAAATCCAATAGTAACATTTGAAATGAAAAATGGAGATATTATTAAAGCGGAGTTGTATCCTGAAATTGCACCAAATACTGTTAATAATTTTATATCTCTTATTCAGAAGGGCTTTTATAACGGTCTTAAATTTCACAGAGTAATTCCTGGTTTTATGATTCAGGGTGGTTGCCCAGAAGGCTCAGGAATGGGTGGCCCTGGTTACGGAATTAAAGGTGAATTTTCTCAGAATGGTTTTAAAAATGATTTAAAACATACTAAAGGGGTATTGTCCATGGCTCGTTCTCAGGCAGTTAATTCTGCAGGTTCCCAGTTTTTCATGATGGTTGCTGATTCACCTCATCTTGATGGCTCATATGCAGCTTTTGGAAAAGTTATTGAAGGTATTGAAGTAGCAGATAAAATAGTCGCTGTAGAGAAAAATTATATGGATGCACCCAAAGAAGACCAAGTTATGAGTACTGTTACAGTGGATACCTTAGGAGAAACATATCCTGAACCTGAGACTAATGCAAAATAAAATTATATTTCTATCAAAGGGGTAGAATTTGTTTTTTTCTGTAGATGTTCAAAGAAATTCAAAGAAATTAGTAGAGGGATATTTAATCATAAATAAATATTATTATTACTTTATGTATATTTAGGAATTGTGTGGAAATAATAGGAGGGAACATCTCTTTTCTCCTCCTCTTTCTTTCCCCTTCACGATAGGTGAGGGGGGTTTTTTATTATATGGGAATATAATAAATTTATATTACGCTTCTACTGCTGAAAGTGAAAAAGCACTATTGGTAATTATTCAAGGTTTTTGCAACAGAATCATATTGTGTTAATATCTGTTTTTATTATCTATAACTATTGCAGGTAGAGCAAAATAACTGTTAAAATAATAATGAGGGTTAGAGTTTTGATTCGTTGGAAAATCCGAAAGCCAAGAATGCTATAGTGTAGTATTTAAGATGAATTTCCATAAGGTGGTAATAATGAATTCTCTTGATTTAATAAAAAATGACATAGAACAAAATAATGATTCTTCTGTTTATCTCTTGTATGGTGAAGATGATTTTTTAATTAGAGAAGCCTTGAAGATTTTAAAGGGGTCTTTTCTGGCTGAAGATCCTTCAGGGAGCAGCATTGAATTGCTTTCGGGTAAAGAAGCTTCAGTAGATATAATAGTAGAGGCTGCAAATACTGCTTCGTTTTTCTCTCGTAGATTGGTAATAGTGGATGATATCCAGTATTTTAATTCTTCAAGGTCAAAAAAAGAGACTGAGGAAAAAAAAGATAAACTAGCTAACGCTGCGGATGATGAAGGACAGGATACTATTTTGCTCCAAGAATACTGTAAAAATCCTAATCCTGCTTCTTGTCTTGTTTTGATATCTGAAAAAGCAAACAAGGGAAGGAAATTGTATAAAGCAATTGTTAAATGTGGGAAGGTTATAGAGTTTGCTTATCCCAAACGATATCAAGAATGGCAGGTCAGGGTGGTTGAGGCAGTGAAGTCTAGGGGGAAAACAATAAAACCTGTGGATGCATCTTTTTTAATAGACTGGGTAGGGCACTATACGGGTATAATAAATCAGGAAATATCAAAATTAGTGTTGTATGTAGGTGATAAAAAGGAAATAAAAAGGGATGATATAGCTCAAGTTTGTGTTCCTATGGCTGAAACTACAATTTTTGCTATGGTTGATGCAATTGCTTCTGGTTTTCCTGGAGAAGCAATTAAGAAGCTTAGAGAAGTGCTTGAACAGGAGTATTATTTGAAAGTCCTTTCTATGATAGTAAGACAAATTAGACTTATACTTGCAGCATGTCTCATCAGGGCTAAGGGTGGAAGTGTAGAACAACTGATGGAAATTGCGGGTGTAAGATCTCCTTTTGAGGCTAATAAAATTTTTCGACAGGCAAGTAGCTTTACTCCACAAAAGCTTATAGTAGCTATGGAGGACTGTCTTAAAACTGAGGTAGCTATGAAATCAAGTGGAGGGGATCCTAATTTTTTGTTGGAGATTATGGTGATAAAATTTTGTAGTAAATAAAATAAAAAGGGACTGTCTTTAGACAGTCCCTTTAAATAACAACTTAATTAGCTAGCTTTAAACATCTGAGTATATTTTTTAATCATTCTGGATTTTTTTCTTGCAGCTTTGTTTTTATGAATTAACCCTTTTTGAGCAGCTTTATCCAGGGTTTTTTTAGCTTTGTCGAGAGCATTGACTGCAGTTTCAGAATCAGTACTCAAAGCTTCTTCAAAACGGCGGATAGCTGTTTTTAAAGAAGATTTATCGGCAGTGTTTCTCAAGTTTTGCTTGATTGCCAACTGAACTCGTTTTTCTGCTGATTTAATATTTGGCATGTATAGTCACCCCCTTCGCATAAAACTACCGTACGATTACGCAAAATTCATTTTAACATAAATGGCTAAGTTTTTGCAAGAAGAAATATAAATGTTGTTGTGAAATTTTCATTTTTTGTAATATTGAATTTGGTTAATTTGAAATGAGATTAAAAATACTTTTTAATTAATGATGTATTGGTTTAAGTGTTAAAAGTAGATTTTGCCTTTTGAATATACAGTATATAGACATTAAAACTTCTAATCATAAGCATATATAGTATGTGATTTCTGTAAAATAGGGTTTTAACATTCTAAACATGTAGTTAAAGTTTTAAATAAAGTAATGGTTATTTAGTAACGATTATCTAAAAAATAGTGAATAACTAGTGTGCTTTGTTCTAATGGAAGGCTTTACCTCATATTTTTAATTATAAAAAGGAGGGACAGGCCTTGTTTTATGAAAGTAAATGGATGCAAAATAAATTTGTGCGTGTTTTTGGAATTATTCTGTTTTTAGTTATATTTTTGGCTCTTCTTTGTTATTCATTTTATAATAATAGTTCAGGTAATTTGGTAAGAGTGCTTTCGCAAAATAGTTTTCCTTTTGAGTACGTACTTCTAGAAGGAATGCCAGGTTACTCACAACCAGAAAGGACTACATTAGTCGACACTCGTGGTAAGGTTCTGAATTTGGGAATGTATCTTTTTACTGGGGTAAACATTTCAGATGCTAGAACTTATTTTTTAAGTTTTTACGCACCACCTAAAGAGGGTCCTGCTTGGTTGGGGTGGGCATATTATCCAAACGATCCTGAAAGAGAGGGTCCAATATTGGAAAGGGTTGGAGAACAGTCATCTCCTGTTGAGCCTACCCCAGTCAAAGAAAATGATGATGTTCTTGTAGGTATTTATCATACCCATAGTGGCGAAAGTTATGCAGGAGATGGTAGTGATTATCGTGCTCCGGTTGGAGAAAAAGGCGATGTAGTTGACTATGGGAGCCTATTAAATGATAAGTTAGAAAAATTGGGTATTAAAACAGTTCATTCTGTGGAAATTAATGATAAGATATATGCTGAGTCATATAATAATTCATATTATGTTGCTAAGAAAATGCTTGAGGATAATCCAACAATGCGTGTCATTATGGATATACATAGGGATGGAATACCGCCAAATGTTGGAAAATCTACTGTTAAAATTGGTGAGGAAGAGTATTCAAGAATTCTGATTATAATTGGACAGAAAAATCCTTATTGGGAGAAGAATCTAGAGCTTGCAGAAACAATTATCAAAACTGGGGAGGAAAAATATCCTGGACTTTTCTTTCCGCGGGTAAGATATGCCTCTGATGCAAGGTATAATCAGCATCTCTCTAGTGGTGCATTGCTTTTGGAAATAGGAAGTCAGCTTAATACCTGTGAAGAAGCTATGAATACAGTAGAGCCTTTGGCTGAAATATTAAAGGAATGTTTAGAGAATGAGCAATAAACAAAAAATGATGAAAGCAGCCGGATTTCTAATGGCTGCAAATCTTGTTTCAAGGCTTCTCGGCTTTATCCGGGAATCTCTTATGGCTGGGCTTTTTGGCAAGAC
>JBAYAL010000040.1:0-7929 GCA_041669825.1 Eubacteriales bacterium
AGTAATTATTTTTATATTGGTGTTTGTTGCAATATTCTCACCTGTTCTGGCTTCCCATAATCCTAATGAACAAAGGTTGGACTATGCTTTTCAGCATCCTTGTATAGAGTATCCCTTTGGGACAGACGATTTTGGTCGTTGTATCTTCAGCAGGATTATTTTTGGGACTAGAATATCCTTGGAAACAGGTATAATTGTCACAGCTGTTTCCTCTTTTATAGGAGTTTTTTTAGGGCTATTGGCTGGTTTCTATGGAGGAATTATAGATGAAATTATTATGCGTATAGTGGATGTGTTTTTGGCTTTTCCTGGATTAATTCTTGCTTTAGTTGTAGCTGGACTTCTTGGCCCTGGTATGTCAAATGTGATATTCGCTCTATCTATGGTTGGGTGGATGGGGTATGCGAGGGTAGTTAGAGGTGTTGTTTTAGCAGAAAAAGAGAAGGAATTTGTAGAAACAGCTAAGTCTTTGGGAGCAAGCGATTTTTATATAATGTATCATCATTTGTTGCCTAATGTTATCGCACCTGTCATTGTTATGGCTAGTATTGGGATTGGTTATGCTATCGTTGCTGCTGCGGGCTTAAGCTTTCTTGGTCTTGGGGTACAACCGCCCACGGCTGTGTGGGGTTCTATGCTAAATGAAGGAAAGGCTTATCTTCAAACAGCACCTTATTTAACTATTTTTCCTGGGTTTGCTATTATGATCACGGTATTAGCTTTTAATTTTCTAGGAGATGGGCTTAGGGATTTGCTGGATCCTAGGTTTGAAAAACAGAAATTGGAATAGGAGGGATATATGTGGCTCTGCTTAGTATTAAAAATCTGACAACAGTTTTTAACTCCAAGGAAGGACAGATTAGGGCCTGTAATAATGTTAGTCTTGATATAGGATGTGGTAAGATTGTCGGTCTTATTGGTGAAACAGGATGTGGAAAGTCTGTCTTGGGAATGTCAATACTTAATCTCTTATGTAAAAATGCAACTACAAGTGGGCAAATAATTTACAAGGGGCAGGATTTATTAAGTTTGACAGAAAAAGAATTGCGCAGGATAAGAGGTAAAGAAATTGCACTTCTTCCGCAGAGCCCGTCAACATCTCTTAATCCAGTTTTAAAAATAGGTGAACAAATATCTGAGGGGTTGCAATGCTTTAGCAAAGCAAAAAAAAATATTGTGATGGAAAAAAACTTGAAGATGCTTAAATCTCTGGGTTTTAATAATCCCAAAAAAGTAATTGGACAATATCCTCATCAATTGAGTGGAGGAATGAAACAACGGGTATTGGCTGCTCTTAGTATTAGTGGAGAGCCTTCTTTACTTATTGCTGATGAGCCAACTAAGGGGTTGGATGCAGTTTTAAGGGGACAGGTAGTTGAATTGCTTCGACAATTGACGAGGACTACAGGAACATCTTTGCTTTTAATAACACATGATTTGAGAATAGCAGCTCAATTATGTGATGAGATTGCAGTAATGTATTCAGGGGAAATTATTGAGAATGGTTTTGCAAAGCAAGTTCTTAACCAGCCTGCACACCCGTATACTCAAGGTCTACTATCTTCATTACCAGAAATGGGTTTGCATCCGATCCCAGGATATAGTCCTAGTTTATTGGAATATCTCCCTGGATGCAGATTTTATTCCCGTTGTATGTTACGGAAGGAAGTTTGCAACCTAAACCCTATATCATTATCTAAAGTAAATGGTTCTTATGTGAGGTGTTTGCGTGTTACTCAGAGTACAGGAGTTAAGCAAAATATATACAGCAGGAATGTTCAGTCGGCAGCAGTTTAAAGCTCTTGATCGAGTGAGTTTAACAATTGAACCAGGTGAAACGTTAGGTTTGTTGGGGGAAAGCGGGTGTGGAAAATCTACGTTGGCCAGAACAATGCTTGGTTTGACTACTCCTTCTTCAGGAAAAGTTTTTTTTAAGGAACATGAGATTTTAACAGTTAACAGGAAGTTGGATAAGAATATTAGGGGTAAAATGCAAATTTTATTTCAACATCCCGAAAGTGCGCTTAATCCACGTATGAAAATTTATGACAGTCTTATAGAACCGTTGGTTATTCAGAAAAAAATTACCAATAAAAAGAAAACAATTAGTAAAATATCAGAATTGATGGATAGGGTTGGTCTTAATAATGAACTCCTAAAACGTTATCCACATGAATTGAGTGGAGGCCAGATACAGAGAGTAGTTTTAGCACGTATTCTTTCTCTGCAGCCGGAGTTTATCGTGGCAGATGAACCTACATCTATGCTTGATGTCTCTGTTCAGGCTCAGGTCTTACATATGCTAAAAGATATACAAAATCAATATGGGATTGGATATCTTTTTATTTCTCACGATCTAGAGCTGGTTAGTTGGATGAGTGATCGCATCGCAGTGATGTATAAGGGACAGATAGTTGAAAGTGGATATTCAGATGAAATTTGTAATAACCCTTGTCATCCGTATACCACTTTACTGGTAAATGCGTTTTTACTATTTAAGAGTAACTTAGATGCTGAAAATGGGAGTTCTGGAGGTGATATAAAAATTTCTAAATCAGAGAGTATATTTGCAGATAGGTTATTTACAGGTTGTAGTTATGCTAGTCGTTGTCCAAATGCTGGACCTACCTGCCATAAAAAACCGGAGTTAAGAGAAATTGCGGATAGGCATTATGTTGCCTGTTGGCAGGCATAATTATTGCATGGAATTGGGAGAGCTAAATGTAAATTATTAAAAAATTCTTAGATAATATAGAGGAGGATTTAGAATGAAAAAAAATAAACTTAGTACCTTTTTATGTTTACTTTTAAGCGTATTGGTTGTGATAGGTGGGTGTGCCAAGGGGCAAGAAGCAAAACAAGAGCAGGTGTTGAAAGTAGCAATTGGTACAGATATTAATACCTGGGATATTGTTAAATTCCCAGATGGTGATGCGCGTTTTGTTTGGTCACAGATGTATGAAACACTTGTACGTTTGGATTCGGATTTGAATCTTGTTCCTGGTTTGGCAGAATCCTGGGAATCTCAGGAAGACGGTAAAGTGTGGATTTTTCATTTGAGGAAAAATGTAAAATTTCATGATGGCACTCCATTTACAGCGGCAGCAGTTCAATATTCTTATGGAGATAGAGCTTATGTAACTAATGTTAAGACACTTCAATTGGAAAGTGTGGAAGCGCTAGATGATTATACAGTAAAATTTACTTGTGTTTGGCCTCTGCCTCTGCCTACATATCTTACCCATATTGCTTGGCCTATTGTAAGCCCTTCGAGCGTTGACTCCGCAGGAGTATTTCAACAGCCTGTAGGTACTGGCCCTTTTAAATTAGTCAGCTATAGTAAGGGTCAGGAAGTAGTTATGGAAAAAAACCCTGATTATTGGGGTGGGGAGGTCAAACTTGATCAAGTAATTTTCAAAATCATTCCAGATGCTTCCACAAGAATTATGGCGCTGAGCACTGGTGATGTGGATATGAGCCTAAGAGTGCCTGAAACCGATGTGGCTTCACTGGAAAAAAATCCAGAGATCAATGTTTATAAAAAATTGACTACATTTACGGATTTTCTACAGTTTAACTGTGCAAGAGAACCTTTTAACGACATCAATATCAGAAAAGCAGTTGCTAATGCTATTGATACTGAAGCTATAGTAAAGAATATCCTCAATAATGTAGGAATTGCTGCTAATGGCAGACCATTTTCTCCGGTGATGATGTACATTAGCAATGACCTTGATCTTTACAGCCAGGATCAGGAAAAAGCTAGAACTTTGTTAAAAGCTTCCGGGTGGAATGATCAAGATGGGAATGGTATTTTAGAAAAGAATGGAAAACAACTTCAGATAGATATGCTAGTAGGTCAGTCTTGGAGTCCACGGGAAATGAAAATAGCTCAAGCTTGTCAGGCCCAACTTGGGGAAATAGGATTTGTGGTTAATGTAAAACAGTTGGAAACAGCTGCACTTAGCTCGCTTGAAAATGAAGGTAACTTTGATATAATTATGCGCACTGGTTATTTTGTCTGGGGTCCATATCCGCACCATGTAAAGATACATTTTTCTAAAAACTTTGCCAGCCATTACCAAAATGCCCAATATGATCAGTTGGTTTTGGAAGGTGAAAGAGTAAATAGTGAAGAACAGAAAAAACAGATATATGAAGAACTGCAGAAAATTATTGTTGATGACCTGCCAGCGTTCTATATCGTCCATGAAGAAAAGGTTGTTGCCGCCAGAAAGAGTGTTCAAGGCTATGAAATTACAGCCGAAGAACCCTGGCTGGAATTAAAAGGAATATCAATATCTGAGTAAAAGGGGGAACAATAGTATGTCGGAAACACATCGTAACTACTTTAATGAACAGGCACCGGTTTGGGATGAAATGATGGCCCATAAACCTTTGGAGAGACTTAATTTGATATTTAAACCTCTAGGGATAAAAAAAGGTAGTGTTATTCTTGATGTTGGAACAGGGACAGGTGTTATGTTGCCTCTTCTTCAAGCAATAATTGGTAGTTCAGGAAAAATAGTTGCCTTTGATATTGCAGAGGAAATGCTTAAACAAGCAAGAGAAAAAAATGGGAATGAAAGAATAGAGTATGTACAGGGAGATATATCAGCTACACTTTTTGACCAACACACTTTTGATGAAGTAATATGTCATGCTTGCTTTCCGCATTTTAGTGATAAACAAGTCGCTGTAAAGGAAATAGCGCGAATTTTAAAACCAGGTGGAAGGGTTATAATTACTCATCTGAGCAGTCGAAATGAATTAAATTCTATGCATTTATCTCTTGGTGGTGTTGTCGGAGGAGATGTGTTACCCGATGAAGAAAGTATGAAAATTATGTTTAACAAAGCTGGTTTTAAAGATATGAAAGTTATAGATCAAGAGGATAGATATGTTATTACTGCTCGTAGCAAGGTAGGGTGAACTAAAGACAGAATTTTTTAGGTTTATTTACATTGTGTTGAATTGTTTTTTATTAAAATAATGCTGGGTAACTAAGTTAAAGGTTACCCAGTGTTTTGAAACAGGAAGATAACTTTTCTTAGAGGTACAGTATATAATGGAGTATGTTAGGTATAGGAGAAATAAATTATGAAGGTATTATATTATGATTGCTTTTGCGGTATAAGTGGAGATATGAATCTGGGAGCATTAATTGATGTAGGCGTTGAAAAAGAATTTTTAATTAAGGAAATAGCTAAACTTAATTTAGAAGAAAAATATGAACTAAGGATAGAAAAAACTGTAAAAAATGGAATAATAGGAACTAAAGTAGATGTTATTTTAGGTAGTGACAAACAAAAACATAGATATTTAAAAGATATCGAAAAGATAATAAACCTGAGCAATTTTAATGACAGAATAAAAAAAATGAGCCTTTCGATGTTTTTGTTGATTGCGAAAGCAGAAGCAAAAGTTCATGGAAAAAGTGTAGGTGAAGTGCATTTCCATGAAGTTGGTGCGCTTGATTCAATAATAGATATAGTTGGAGCTGCAATATGTCTTGATTACTTAAAGGTGGATAAAATAAAATCTTCATTTGTTCAAGTTGGAGGAGGATTCGTTAAATGTGCACATGGCTTACTTCCCGTGCCTACTCCAGCAACTGTAGAAATTTTGAAGAATATACCTATTAAATCAGGTATTGCACCTTATGAAATGACTACGCCTACAGGAGCAGTGATACTGGCTTCAAATGTAGACGAATTTACTGAAAAAATAGATCTGGCAATAGACAATGTTGGATATGGAATAGGTACTAGAGACTTAGAAATACCAAATGTTTTACGGGTTTATTTAGGCACAGAAAAGAATAATCAAGATATAGAAAAACAATATATCATAGAAACTAATATCGATGATATGAATCCTGAGCTTTATGGCTATATAGAGGAAAGACTTTTTCAAAAAGGTGCCTTAGATGTATTTAAAACACCAATAATAATGAAAAAAGGTAGATCAGCAATAATGTTAAGTGTTCTAATTAAAGAAAAAGATTATAAAGCGATCCAGGAGGTTATTTTTAGAGAAACTACTTCTATAGGTATTAGACAATATGGGGTAGAAAAAATAATGCTTGATAGGGACTTTTCTGAAATACAAACCTGTTATGGTAAAATAATGCTTAAAAATTCATATTATAATGGAGAAAAAATTAGGAGTAAGCCAGAATATGAAGATTGCAAAAAAATAGCTAAGGAAAAAAATATTCCCATAACTGATGTTTACCGAGAAGTAGATAAAGTGACTAGTGACAAGTGACCAAGAAAGTGACAAGGGGAGTGACAAGGGGACGGTTCTCTTGTCACAAGATTGTTTCTTTATTAAAATCGAGCTAAAGGAAGAACAAAATGGGAGAAAATAGAAAATATAACAATTTGATAAACTACTTAAAAGAATTAGATAGCGTATTAGTAGCGTTTTCAGGAGGAGTAGATAGTACTTTTCTACTTAAAGCAGCTAAAGAAGCATTAGGAGATAAGGTGGCGGCGATTACCGTGAAGGCACCTTATATCGCTAATTGGGAAGTAGAAGAGGCAAAACTATTGGTTGAAAAATTAGGGGTAAGTCACAAAATTGTGGAGATCTCAATTATTGATGGAATAAAAAATAATCCGGAAAACAGATGTTATCTTTGTAAAAAAGAGGTATTCTCTCTAATAAAATCAATTGCTAACGAAGAGGGATATAAGTATGTTATTGAAGGAAGTAACTTTGATGATCTTGAAGATTATCGTCCGGGAATAAAGGCATTGGAGGAATTAAAGATAAAAAGCCCTCTTCTTGAATGTCAGCTGACTAAGGATGAAATTAGAAAATTATCTCAAAAGTTGGAGCTTGATACATGGAATAAATCATCATATGCTTGTCTTCTTACACGTATTCCTTATGGAAATGAGCTAACCATAAAAGAATTAGATATGGTTCAAAATGCAGAAAAATATTTAATGGCTATAGGATTAAAAGGGATCAGGGTAAGATGTCATAAGGAACTAGCGAGGATAGAAGTTAATAGAAAAGACAGAAGATGTTTTTTTGATGAGAAAATCCTTGATGAAGTATCTACTGAACTAAAAAAAATAGGATTTAAATATGTGACTTTTGATTTAGAAGGATATCGGATGGGAAGTTTTAATGAGATGATAGTGAATAAAGCATAAGGCCATAAATGTATAATTGAAGAATTATTTGAATAAAAATTTTAAATATATCATTGTATTTTCTTATTGATAAGTAGGTATATAAAAGCTTTCCAAAAGTTTATTATTATTGGAAAGCTTTTATATATTAATAAGATTCCTTATAAATAAGAAATTATTATTTATTGATTAGATATAAAAAACGAAGAAAAATCGTTCGACATATTTTGGGTATATGATATGTATAATTATCTTGTGGTTGTCTATTTAATTCTAATTGAATAGACAATTTGTACAATTAATTTACTATATATGACATAAAAGGTTATTGAGAAAAAGTATTAAATCGACATAATGCAAATATATATTTGTATTAATATTTAATAATTAATAAATATGTAATAATTAATACAACAGAATTAGTTGACTCAAATATTAAAATGGACTATATTAAGTTTATAGATAAGCCTTTAAATTAAAACTGTGAAAAAGTTGCCAAACTTGAGTGTTTGTATTTTGAGAGATAAGAGGGGGGTAAGAAAATAAAAAATTGAAGAAAGATATCATTTTAAAATTTGTATAGTAAGGCTTTTAAACATTATTTATTTTTGGTTAAAAACAAGTTAAATAATAATATAGATTAACTATCGACCGTAGCGGTTTTATTCAAAAAGTGAATATTGTCCGTAGTAAATACGATGTCGATTTTTTATTTTTTTGGGAGGTATTTATTTAGATGCTGCTAATGACAAATATTGACAATATAAATGCTGACCAAGTA